>JACPDS010000135.1 GCA_016183885.1 Armatimonadota bacterium | reverse complement strand
GACAATGAGAGTTACGGGAAAGTGTGTAGCAAGATTAAAGAACACACCATGACATTTACGTTGCGTAGTTGGCATAGTCGGGCTGTAGTGGGCTTTTTAGTGGTGCAGGCATGGTAAATAAAGCGGCGATACCATAGGTTTACATTTAGCGGTTCTGATTGTAGTTGGGATATTGATAATGGGTATGGAGAAGTTTATTTTGCAGAATATTATTAAAATTAAAATTAAATATTTTATGATTATTTTCATCTCCCCTGATAATTTTAATATTAGAAAACCGGGCATATTCCTGAAATCCGCCGGCTTGGGCGATATATTCTTTTATATTCTTGCTGTTATACGGAAAAGCTCCGGAATTTCTTACTTCTCCTACCACAAAAACCACGTCAAATAATGCCGGAACTGAAAAAATATCCCCACTAAGAAGAATATAATTCTGGCTTAAATCTTTTTCCACTAAAAGTTTATATAAATCCACTTTAATAATTTCTCTTTCTCCGTTAGCGTTTAAACGCTCAATTTGAGCTTGGGATAAATTGGCTCTTTCTGTTACTCCGCCAACATTATTAATCACATCTAAAATCTTTTCCCCTTCTTTTAAGTTGTAAAAACTCTTTTTTACAAAACCTTTATCATTTTGCATTTTATTAACTTCAGGAAATTTTACCGAAACAAAAAGATATTGGAATTCTCCTCTTAAAGTAATTGTATCTTGAAATAAGGCAATCGATGGAATAACTATTAAATCATTATTTTGCAAAGATAAGTTTTCCAACTCTTCTCCTTTAATTATTTTCTTTTGATTATTAAAGGTTAATCTTTCCAGCCAAATATTTTTAATCGAAGCTTCTCCCGTAACTCCGCCGGATAATTCCATTATATCTTTTATCTTTGAATCTTTATCTTTATAAAGTTCATAAATCCCGGGACGCATTATTTCTCCAAGTATCTTAACCGAATCTTTTCTTGCGGGAACATAAATTATATCGCCGGGCTCTAAATTTAAATTTTCTTTAGCTTCGCCCAAAAACATAACCCGAAAAATATCGACTTTTTTATTTTCTCCTTTTCTTCTTAGTTCTATATTAGCTAAAGAGCCGATTTTAGTAATTCCTTCGGCTAAACCTATTAAATCTAAAATTCTGTTAAATGGATCAACTAAATAATTGCCGGGTTTTTGAACTTCTCCCAAGATGCTTACTCTAAAAGTTCTAACACTGGTTAAATCCACAGAAGCTTTTATTCCCACATAATATTTTTTTAAAATTTCATTTAATTTATTGTCAAATTGTTCTAAGGTTAGACCGCGAACATAAAAATCGCCTAAATATGGAAAATAAATTTTTCCGATGGGATTTACAGTCATTTTAAATTCTTCAAAATTTTTACCATATAAAGATAAAACTAAGTTATCTCCTGTATCCAATTTATAAGTTTTATAATCAACATATTCTAAATTGCCGGATTGAGTAGCGCCTCGGGGAATTTTAGTATTCTCTTTATTTTGAAAAACATCTCTAAAATCTTCTTTGCCTTGAGAAAAAGCTAAAGTATTCAAAATAAAAATGAAAATTATTAAAAATAAATTAATTTTCACGGCTTTAACTCCTTATTTAATAAACCTTTTAATAAACCTTTCCCTATAGAACCTAAAGCCCCTAAAAATATTCCAAAATAAATTAACCAGTTAAAAATAAATATTTTGTTTAAAAAATGCTTTCTATAAAAAATATACATAGCTTGATAGAAATTTAAAATAGATAATATTCTTCTTTTTTCGCTGGAAACCTTTTTATAATGAAGAATCTTAACGGAGGGATAATAATAAATTTCCCAGCCCTTTTTAATAAAACGATAACACCAATCTAAATCTTCGGCGTATAAAAAATAATCTTCGTCAAATAAACCCACTTCTTCTAAAGCCTTTCTTCTTATCAGCATACAGGAACCTGATACAGCTTCTACCTTAGCAATTTCATTTTCGTCTAAATAAGTTAAATTATATTGCGATAATTTAGGATTTTTAGGAAAAATTTTATCCAGCCCTAAAACTTTTAAAAAAACTACCTTTGGATTAGGTATGCTTCTTCGACAGGCAAGCTGCAAGGTTCCGTCTTGATTTATAATTTTAGGTCCCACCATGCCTGCATGAGTATTAATTTTAATAAAATTAATTAATTTTTTAATTGTTCCTTTAAAAATAAAAGTATCCGGGTTTAAAATCAAAATAAATTCCCCTTTTGATATTCTTAGAGCCTGATTATTAGCTTTAGAAAAACCTAAATTTTCTTTATTTTCAATTAAATTTACCTCATGAAATTTTTCTTTAATTAAATTAATACTGCCATCTTGAGAGTTATTATCCACTACAAAAATTTCATTTTTTATCCCGGCTAAATCTTCCTTTAGAGAATTTAAACAACTCTCTAAAGTATCTTTAGCATTCCAATTAACGATAATTACTGATAAGTCCGGCATAATTACAATAATATCCTTAAAATTTTTAAATATTTTCTCCTCTTCCCACCGCATAATATTCAAAACCTACTTTTTTTAATCTCTTAGGATCATAAATATTCCTTCCATCGATAATTAAAGCTCTTTTCATAATTTTTTTTAATTTTATTAAATCTAAATTTTTAAAAATAAGCCATTCGGTAATTATTAAAAGCGCCTCAGCGTCTTGCGCTGTTTCATAAGGATCTTTGCAGAAACAAACTTCATCTAAAACTTCTTTAGCTTTAGACATACTCTTAGGATCATAAGCCTTTATTTTTGCTCCTTTATCCTGTAAAATTTTAATAATTTCTAAAGCCGGAGAAAATCTTAAATCATCGGTATTTGGTTTAAAAGAAAGCCCTAAAATTCCTATAACTTTATTTTTTAAATCTTTTCCAAGTAATTTTTCCACTTTAAAACAAAAATTGCTTTTTTGCTCATGATTAATTTCTTTAACAGCTTTTAATAATTTAAAATCATATCCTAATTTAAAAGCTAAATTAATAAAAGCGTCTAAATCTTTGGGAAAACAAAATCCTCCGAATCCTACTCCAGCCTGCAAAAAATCTAAGCCAATGCGGCGGTCTAATCCGATTCCTTTAGCCACTTTCATAATATCGGCATTGGTTTTTTCGCAAATTTGAGACACAGCGTTAATAAAAGAAATTTTCATGGCTAAAAAAGCATTGGCACAATGTTTAATTAATTCAGCGCTTTCAATATCTGTCACTAAAATAGGCGCATTTAATGTTTCATAAAGTTTAACCAGAATAGAAACTGCTCTAGGACTATCTGTCCCAATAATAATCCGATCCGGATGCATAAAATCAGACAGGGCGGAACCTTCTCTTAAAAACTCGGGATTAGAAGCCACATCAAATTCTATTCCATGAGCTAAATTATCTTTAATAGTTTGTTTAATCCAGTTTCCTGTGCGCACAGGAACAGTGCTTTTCTCTATAATTAAGCGGTAATCTTTCATATGGAAAGCGATTTCTTTAGATACATGCTCTACAGAAGAAAGATCTGGCTCTCCATTTTCCAAAGTAGGAGTTCCAACGGCGATAAAAATAATTTCCGCAAAATCTACCGCTTCTTTAACGGAATCAGAAAAAGATATACGGTTTTCCTGTCTATTGCTAAGAACCTTTTCTTCCAAATCGGGCTCATAAATAGGCATAATGCCTTGTTTTAATTTTTCAATCTTTGTTTGATCATTATCCACGCACATCACATCATTGCCTAAATCGGCTAAACATGTGCCGGTTACAAGTCCAACATATCCGCTTCCAATAACCGCAATTTTCAATTTTTCACCTCATCAATTTATTAAATAGCTTATCATAAAACTCGCAAGCCGTTTCACTTATTTCCTTAAAAAATAACAAAGTTTTATAAGCGCCTATTATTAAACCATTTAATAGTTTCTTTTAAACCTTCTTCAATTGGGATTATCGGCTCCCAATTTAAAATTTTTTTAGCTAATTTAAGATCGGGTCTTCTCCTTTTAGGATCATCCGTTGGGAGATCTTTATAAATTATTCCGCTTTTACTATTTGTAATCTTCTTTATAATCTCAATTAATTTTAATATGCTTAATTCTTGAAAATTCCCCAGATTAACCGGTAAATGATAATCGCAAAAAATTAACTTATAAATACCTTCGATTAAATCTTTTATATAGCAAAAACTGCGTGTTTGAGTCCCATCCCCATAAATGGTGATTGGCTCCCCTTTTAAAGCTTGATTAATAAAAGTAGGAATTACTCTGCCGTCATCTTTTTGCATTCTAGGACCGTAAGTGTTGAAAATTCGAATAATTTTAACATTTAAATTAAATTTTCTAAAATAAGCTAATGTTAAAGTTTCGCCAAATCTTTTAGCTTCATCATAAACAGAACGAATGCCTGCGGGATTTACATTCCCAAAATAATTTTCTCCTTGAGGATGTTCTTTTGGATCGCCATAAACTTCCGAAGTAGAAGCAAATAAAAAAATAGATGATTTATTTCTAGCTAATTCTAATAAATTATAAGTTCCAAAAGAATTAGCCTTAATTATTTCAAGCGGATATTTATAAAAACACTTTACCGAAGCTGGACTGGCTAAATGCAGAATTAAATCAATATTTTCTTTAATTTTAAAACTTTTAGTTATATCTTGATTGATAAATTTTATTTTTTTTGAAAAATTACTTAAATTTTCCAGGCTGCCGGTGATTAAATTGTCTAAAACAATTACTTTATGCCTTTTTTTAATTAAATATTCCGCTAAATTACTGCCAATAAATCCTGCGCCGCCCGCAATTAAAATATTCATTTTATTTTTATAAAAGAAGGCAGAAGTTTTCCCATTTTCAATATTTCTCTTAAAGTTCTAGGAACGCAATCTTTACAAACAGGATATTTTAAACCTTCTTTAAAATCCTTCCTTAAAGTTCTAAATTTTTCTCCGTTCCAAATATTTTTAAATTCTTCTTTAAAAATATTCCCTAAAGTTAACCCCGTATTAGAATATAAAGCGCAGCAAGGCGCAACTTCTCCTTCTACAGAAACAAAAATTTGGAGCCAGGGTAATAAGCAAATTTCTTTAAAATTTCCATTTTTATTTAAATAAATGCTTTGATAATTAGAAAAATCAGAAATCAATGAAGTTAAATTAGTGTTAATTTTGTTATTTTTACTTAATTTATAAGATTTTAATAAAATCTTATAAAAATCTTTAAAATTAAAACCGCCTGCCAAATCATCTTTTCTAACATCAGAAATACCTTCTGACTGCAAGGCTCTAAAATAAATAGTTTTTATTTTTAAATTCGCGGCTAAATTTATTAAATCAGGAATTTCATGGTAATTATCTTTTAAAATCACAAAATCAAAACGCATTTCCGGAAAATTAAATTTGTATTTCTTTTTATAAAAATTAATTAATTCTATTCCATCTAAAATCTTATTAAAATAATCTCCTCCTCTAACTTTTTTATAAGTTAAAGCTGTAGCCGCGTCAATAGAAATTTTAAGAGCTTTTAAGCTGGCTAAAACTAAATTTTCAGCTAATTTGTCTATAACAGTTAAATTAGAAGATATCATGGTGCTGGTTTTAAATTCTCCCGCATAAAAAAGCATCTTATCCAATGCTGAATTTAAAGTAGGTTCTCCCCTGCCGGCAAAAGTAATTTTTTTGGGTTTAATTTTTGTATAGATTAATTTAAATTTATCATAATCTAAATGTTGAAAAGAATTAATAGTTTCGTTTCGAATACACATTTTACAATGCAAATTACAAAAATTAGTAGGTTCAAGTTGAAGATGAATTGGATAATAATTTACAAATTCGCCTTTAGTTAAAACTGAATAAGCAATATTAATATAATTTAACATTTTACTTTTTCAAATACTTCTTTAGTAATTTTAGCGGTATTTTTCCAGCTAAATTTTTTAATTTGCTGCGTTCCTTTTTCAATTAAATATTCTTTTAAATTTAAATCTTTGATTACCTTATAAATACTTTCCGCTAAATCTTCAATATTATAAGGATTAACTAAGATTCCGGCATCCCCTACAACTTCGGGTATAGATGAAGCTGAAGATGCGACTACTGGAACTTTAGCCTGCATAGCCTCTAAAATAGGAATTCCAAAACCTTCATATAAAGATGGATATACAAAAACACAAGCTCTTTTATAAAAATCAGCTAATGTTTGATCATCCACATAACCTTTTAAAATTATATCAGAAGCGAGATTTACCTCTTTTAAAACATGCTTTAATTCTTTACTGCCGTCGCCATCTCTTCCAACTAAAACCAGTTTATGGGGAATTTGATATTTATTCTTTAAATATTTATAAGCTCTTATTAAATTGGGCAGATTTTTCCTTTTATGAAATTGTCCCACAAATAAAATATAAGGAAAATTTAAATAAGTTGAATTATTTTTAAATTTATTATTGACTGAAAATTGAGCGCAATAAGTTACTTTTATTTTTTCTTCTTGAATCCCTAAAAAATTAATTATATCTTTTTTAGACGACTGGCTCAAGGTTAATACATAACGAGCCCGCTTAGCGGAATTAGCCAGCATCTTTTTTAAATAATATAATTTTATCTTCGGGAAAAAATCTGGAAAATGAAACCAATGCAAGTCAAAAATCATTACTACGGACTGACAGGGTAAAAAATATGGAGCGATATTACAGGGAGAAAATAATAAATCAATTTTTTTAAAGGATAAAATTAAAGGAATTCTAACTTGCTCGCAAAAAATACGCTCAATTCTTTTTTGAGCGGGGAATTTAAGCACAATCTTTTTAAAATTAAATTGATCGGATTCATAAATCTTTTGATTAATCTCGCTTAAAATTAAATAATATTCATTTTTTTGATCAATTTCAGCTATAGATTGAATAATATTTTGGGTATATCTTTCCGCGCCAGCCATAGTATCCAATAAAGCTAAAGTATTAATGGCAATCTTCATTTCAAATTTACGCAATCTTTCCCGTTATTAATATATTTTTTAGCGGCATAATCAAAAATATTCACAGCCTCTTTTAAATTTATTTTTTCTATACAACTTATTTCAGGATGAATACATTGATCCGGTATAAAGCTATGGTTAAGTTGTTTGCAAGGACTGCAAGCAACCTCTTTTTTTAAGAGAAAATATTTTTCACCCGGGGCAACAAACCATCTTTTTGAACTAGTAGGCCCAAAAAAAGCCATTGCGGGAATATTCTGAGCAATTGCCATATGCATAGGACCGGTATCATTGCTTATAAAAATATTACATTTTTTAATAAATACCGATAATTCTTCCAAAGTTGTTTTTCCCGCAAAATTATATATCAAATCCGAAAAAACAAATTTTTCTATATAAGAATTTAATTTAACCTCGTCTTTACTCCCAAAAAGAAATACATTAACCTTATAATTTCTAATTATATGTTTTATCAACTCAACAAAATAATCTCCCATCCAACGTTTATAAAACCAAGGCGCTCCGGAAAAAATTCCCACAATATCTCTATCGGCGCCTACTCCCGATTCTTCTATAATTTTTAAAACTTTTTTTTCCGTTTCCGTCTTTATATGGAATTGAAAATCTTTTATTGAACCATTTATATTGATTAATTTTAAAAGAGAATATAACCTCTGGGCTTCATATTCTTTCATATTAAAATCCATTTTTTTATCTAAAAATAAACCATGACCCTGATAATTAAAGCCAAAGGTTTCTTTTGTTTTAGAGGCATAAATTAACCAGAGCGAATTAATATGCCCTCTTAAATCAAAAGCTAAATCATAAAAGTTAAAGCGAATTTGTTTTATAATTTTATAAATATTAATAATCATATTAAAGGTGGATTCTTCCTGAGGGTTTTTATTTAAAAAAGGATTATTATAAAATAAGAATTCATCCGCATAAGGAATTAAATCTAACACGCTTTTATTCCACGACCCCAATATTAAAGTGATTTTTTTTTCGGGAAATTCATCTCGAATAGCTCTTAAAAAAGGTATGGTTAAAATTAAATCTCCTATATGCCCCAATTGAGCCACTAAAATTTTATTATAAATTTTATTTTTATTAAACATCTTGGAAACTTTATGCGATACAATGCCGGCAAAAGTAATTATCCCAAAAATCATATATAAAAACATTTTCTGCAAGGTTCCAAAAATTTCAGATTTAAATATATTAAAAAATACTAAAAATAAAAAAATAGGAAAAATATATTTTAAAAATAAATTATATTTAAAATAAAACGAAGATAAATAAATACTATAAATAATTATCCCCGTAAAAACCAAAGCTAAACTTGTAAATCTATACGCGCTCCCATCCCCGCTCATAGGAATTAATTTTTTTTCCTCTTTTTCCAAATCAATAAAAAGAGCGTTGAAATATCCCTTAAGGTAAATTAAATATTCTTTATACTTGAAAAAAATTAAAGGTAAAAATAAAGTTCTGGTGATAATTCGCAAAATTAAACCCAAAGAATTAATTAATTTTAAAAATTTGTAAGTTTTAAAAGGATAATATTTTTTATAAAAAAAGAATTTAGACCAATAAGATATGGAAATAGTTTTATCTAAATTTGCCTTAGTGCTTCTTCCCTGATAATGAATTGCTTCCACTTCATAATATAAAAAATAATTTTCATCTAAAAGCCCAATTTCATCGAGCATTGATTTTCGAAGCATAAAACAAGCTCCGGTAATCCAATCTACAGATCTCCCTTCATTATGCCTCCACTTGCTTAAAGTTATATTTTTAAGTAAAAAATGATTGCGGATAATTTTATCCAAATAAATATTTTGAATAAACTCGCTTAAAATATCGGGAAAATTTTCGCAGGAAGGTAAAAGTTCATTTTTATGATTAACTAATCTACAGCCTAAAATACCCACTTTAGAATTTTCTTCCATAAATTCCAACATTTTGCTTAAAGTCTGGCTTTTAACTAAAATATCGGGATTAAGCAGGAGAATATAGGAAGAATCGCTGATCTTTATAGCTTTATTATTAGCTTTTGCAAAGCCGACATTTCTATCATTTTCAATTAATTTAACTTTAGGAAAATTATTTTTAACAATTTCTACGCTTTTATCTTTAGAATTATTATCAACTACAATAATCTCAAAAGAAATATTTAACTTGCTTTGATAAATTGACTTTAAACAATTCTTTAATTCATTTTGAGTATTATAATTTACGATAATAATAGATAATTTATTTTCTGACATATTAATATTATTAATTTATTATTTCAATTATAAATAATTTTCTATAAACCGGCAATTGATGATTATTTTTATATAAATTATATAAAATTCTAAAAAATATTTTCATAAAAATATTAAAATATAAATTAAA
>JACPDS010000124.1 GCA_016183885.1 Armatimonadota bacterium | reverse complement strand
TATCATCTTTAGCCACCAAAGCCGGAATTTTCAGACAATATCATACTTCCGCTCAAAATGACTATATTTATACTCTTTTTCTTACCGGAGATTGGGGGGGGCAAAAAAATCTCTTAGATCATTTTGAAAAAACTGAAAATCCCAGACGCATTCTTCCTATGAATCTTTATTATCACTTTTATTCCGGAATAAAAAGAGAAAGCATGGAAGCTCTTAAAATTATATACGATTATATAAGGGAAAATAATTTTGCCGCAATATTTACCAGTGAATATTGCCGGATTGTAGAAGATTTTTATTTTACTCGTCTATGGAATAAAAATAATATCTGGTGGTGTGAAAATAACGGTTACCTTCGCACTTTAAGATTTAAAGGGAAAGTCAATGTAGATATAGCTCAATCAGAAGGAGTGGTGGGATACTGCCATTTTCAAAATCAAACTTATGTTCATTTAGACGGAAGCAAAAAAAGAAAAATTACGCTTTCTTCGGAATCTCCCTCTATTCCTTATATTCATTTAGGAAGTTATTTTGTGGATAATATGATAACTAAAAAAAATTTTATAAATTTTAAAATTAAAGGGTTTGGAAAGATGTATTTTCAAATCGCTGGTTTTGCTCCCGATAAATTATATAATTTAAGAATAGAAAACGAAAAAAAAGAACTCATTAAAGAAATTCAAGTAAAAAGTAATTTAGAAGGATTACTAGATTTTAAAGAAGTGTTTAATATTCCCATAGAAAATTACGGAATTTCGATTAGAAGTCCGGAAAATTAAAAGATTGAAAAATCATGAAGATTAGAAGATTGAAAAATCGCAAGCTGATAATTAATTTATTAATTTTTATTTTAATTTCTTTATTATGGAATCAAGCTTTTTCTCAAGAATCAAGGCCCGTCATAGATAAAATAATTATTATAGAACCTGGAAATGTAAAAGCGGAAGAAATAGAAGAAAAATATCAAGATGCTTTAAAATTATTTGAGAAAGGGAAAATTGACGCCGCTATATATCAACTTCAAGAAACCGCTAAACTTGACCCTGCTAATACAAAAATATTATTTAAGCTGGGAGAAATGGCAATTTCGGCAAAAAACTGGGCTTATGCAATTGAAGTGCTTTATAAAGCGGCTTTACTACATCCGCGAGACCTAACCGTTAGAACAATCTTAATGAATATCTATCGAGCTTATCAAATGCCTATTCAAGAAATAATCACCGGGAAAGAAATTATAAATTTAAATCCCCGAAATAAATCCGCTTTAATAAAATTAGCTTTTTTATATCATGATCAAGATATGCCGCAAGACGAAGAAGAAATAAGAAGAATGCTTATGGATATTGATCCTGAAAACTACGAAAATTTAAAAGCTTTAGCAAATCTCTTGCAAAAAAAGGGCGATTTACGGGAAGAAATTTTAGTTTATCAAAAAATTACCGAATTTTTTCCGGATAAAAATGAAGATAAAATGAGGTTGGCTAAACTTTATGAGTTAAATAATGACCGCTATAATCAACTAAATGTTTTTAATGATATTTTTAATTCGGGGAGCGCTTATAAAAATAAACTTAGTTCCGAATATATTTCTTCGTATAAAAAATATTATCATGATGAACTTAGGCTTTTAGAAAAATTAAACGCCGACTCTGAAATTTCTAATTATAATGCTCCGGAATATAATGAATCAAAGCAGGTCTATGAAACAGAATATACTATCCCTCAGCCGGGATTAAACAGCGATATAGGGATTAAAATTAAATTTAATAATCTTAGTTATGAACCTAAAAATTTACTCATAGGCAAAAAAGAAGTTAGAGGAACTAAATATGATTTTTTCTTAAAAAGATATTGGGATGGAAAACAAAATTCTTTAAAATTTAGTTTTGGAAAAGCTAAGGTGGATACCTTTGGAACTGTCGCGCTTAGAAATGAAGCTGATGCCGATTCTTCCAGTTTTCCGATGCTGGAAGCAGTTAATTTAGGGGGAACAGTTTCATTGGGGGAAATTATTTATGAAGGGGAGATTGGAAATGAATTAAAAATAAATTCTTACTTTAAAAAAGAGCTTTTAGAAGATTTAGACGCTTATGTAAGACTTTTCACGCGAAATGTAACCGGCATCGGGCTTTCTTATGTTATGTCAGATCTTACTAATATTGAAATTTCTTTTGCCGGATCTAAAATCTCCGATGGTAATTATGCTAAAAACTATAAGTTAAACTTAAATTATTATTTATGGGCAAAAGAATCCCTGTTTGATTATAAGGGGATAAGAAAAAGATTTATCTATGAACCTCCTTTATCTTATTTATTAATTAATTATTCTTTAGAGAAGATAAATTTTAAAAATTCAAGTTCTTTTTATAAAACTTTTGAAAATGAATTAGAACATAGTTTGAATTTAACGGGAAATTATCAAATTAAAGGAAATACTTTTTTGAAAGGCGGATTAATTTATGAAACTGGAAAAAGCATCCAATCCAGATCCGGATTTAGTTTGGGATTATTTTACAGGGATCCTTCTAAAAATAATGAAGCCGGTATAAGCTATAATTCTAAAACAGAAAAAGTCGCGCTAGAATCTCAATTAAATAAAAATTTTGAAGGTGAAACTAATAATCAGGCGATAAAATTTGAAATTATTTGGCATTATTAAAATATAGAATTAAAGGAGTCAAGAATTAGAGGGGTCAAGTGAAATGTTAAAAAATTGCGAAAATTTAAAAATACGGCAAAAATCTTATTTTAACTTAAAGCTGGTAGTATTAATAATTGTTTTTAGCTTTTTATCCTTAAACCAAACATATTCTTCTTTTATATTTACAGAAAAAGATTGGTTTAAGGAAGCCAGAATCGGAGGTTTATCTTTAAGCGGATTTCATATAACTGACGAGAAAATAGAAGAACTGATTGATGAATTAAAAAGTCAAGGAGTTAATGTAGTAGAATTAGACAGCCGTATGTCTGATTATTTAACTCAAGATGAATTTAATCAGCAATTAAATTTAATCAAGAGATTTAGTAAAATTGCGCATGAAAAAGAGCTTAAAGTAGCTTTATATTATCCTGTTTTAGAAGTAATCACTCCGGAGGGGATATTTAAAACTTCTACGATGAAAAAAGATCATCCGGATTGGCTTCAACTTTCTTTCGACGGTAAAACTTTAGGATATTTTTATGGTCAGGCGGCTTTTTGGCTGGAAAAAAACGATGAAAGCGCCTGGATGTGTCCAAATGGGCCTTATCGGAATTATTTTTTAGAAAAATTAAAGAAACTTTCGGAAACCGAAATTGACGCTTTTTGGCTCGATGTTCCGAATTTAGCTATCGGATATTGGGCTTGCAGCGATATAAACTGCCGGAACAAGTTTGAAGCTCAAACGGGGATGAAATTCCCCCAAAAAATGAATTTTAAAGATAAAAGCTTTTGGAGGTATGTATCCTGGAGGCATGAAACTCTTAGAGAACTTTTAAGTGACTGCAGTAAAGCAATAAAATCGGTTAATCCTCAAATAAGATGTATAACTGAAGTAGTTTCTTTAGATCATTTAGGAGCGACTAATTTGGGATTAGATGGAACTTACTTAAGAGATAATCAAGTCGTATGGGAAGTTGATTGCGTAAGCGACACTACAGGGATGAAAAACGCTGCAATGAATGATTGGCTTACCCAAATGATTATATTTAAATTTTGCAAAGGAGCGCAGAATCCTGAAGCTTCATGGGCTTTTTCCTATGGTTATCAGGATGAGGATGCTCAGTTAGTCATGGCTTTAGCTTTAGCGGCTCAGCTTAATCCTTATGAAGCTAAAGCTCCGAGAATGATAACTTCAGTGAGCAGAAAATTTAGAACTAAAATGTTTAAATGGATAGAAAAATATTCTCAAGAAATTTTCTATGCCGATTCTAAAGCGGAAATAGGTTTGCTTTATTCCAGCAGAAATCGAGATTTTATAGATGGAGCAAAAATTAACGCTCATTTTACAAATCCTTTTTCCCCTTCCAATGACCTTTTATGGTGGACTGGCAGCCAAAAAGAAAGCGCTTATAATACTGAATATATAAGCGAATACAGGGGTTATGGAAAATTAATGATTAAAAATAACATTTCTTTTGATGTAATACCCTTAAATCGTTTAGATTTAAATAAATTGGAAAATTATAAAATACTTATTTTGCCTAATGCGGTTATATTAGATGAAGACGAATTTAAAAGGCTTTTATCTTTTGTGGAAAATGGGGGCAGTTTAATTATTAGCGGGAAAGATGCTGGATTATACGATAGTCAGGCTAATATAAAAAATTTCTGGCGTTCCTTTAAAAAAGAAGGAACCTTAATAAAGTATGCTGAAGGAAAAATTTATTTTTTAAATAAATTTTTAGGAAAAGAATTTTATTATAAAGAAAAAGATTCTATAAAGGAAACTTTAAATAAAATTTTTATTGAAAACAAAGTTTTTCCTTTATTAAGCGAAGCATCTCCAATTTATTTACAGAGATACGCTTTAAAGAACAAAGATATTCTTCATGCTGTTCATTATGCTTGGGTAGAAAAAAAAGAATTTAAGCCTTATCCTTTAAAAGTTAATTTTTCTATTCCTTGGGATGAAAATAAAAAAGTAATTTCCATAATTCAATCTTCTCCCGAAGATACTAAAGAAAAAGAAATAACTTTTACTCAAATTAAAGATAAGCTAAATTTTAGCGCAGAGGTAAATTTAAATTCACTTTTTATAGTGAATTATTAATTCGGGCTGCCGCTTAATTCGCAGAGGGGCGGGCAAACATAAATTATTTTTGAACCATTGGCACAAAAGCTACTCCACCGTGATTAGTTTTAATAATTTCACTGCCTTTTTTTTGAACTAACCATAAAGTTTGATAAAAATATGTGCTTCCCACCGGGATAACCAGTCTTCCTTGATCTTTCAATTGCTCAATTAATTTTGGCGGAATAGAAAGAGGAGCGCAGGTAACAATAATACCGTCATAAGGAGCATAATCTAGCCAGCCGTCAAAGCCATTGCCTGTTTTTATTTTAATATTTTTATATTTTAATTCATTTAAATTTTTTTGAGCATTTAAGGTTAAATTTTCAATTAATTCTATGCTATAAACCTCTTTGGCTAAAAGAGCTAAAACTGCTGTCTGATAACCGCATCCGCTTCCAACTTCTAAAATCTTCTCTTCTCCCTTTAAGTTTAAAAGTTCGGTCATTAAAGCTACAATATAGGGCTGGGAAATAGTCTGGCCTTCCCCAATCGGCAAAGGATAATCTTCATAAGCTAAGTCTTTATATTCTAAAGGAACAAATCTTTCCCGGGGCTCAAATAAATTTTATTATTTTTACTAGAATATACTTGTCTTGACTTTGAAAGAGGGGGCAGTATATGCGCAGTTTAAAATTAAAAGATGACACTCGCTTAGGATAAAAAAATCATCGCCCGCCTTTTCAAAACAACCTCTTAATTAGTTATTTCTATATTTTATTCTAATTGAGAATATTATTTTCCTTTAAAAGCAGAAAGGGAAATAACATTATTGCTAGAAAATTTCTACTTATGTCTCATAAATTAAGTCCGGCTCAAATTAATCAAATTTTACAAGCAAATGATATTGTTTCGGTAATTGGATATTATATCGTTTTAAAGCCTGCCGGTAAAAATTATAAAGGAGCCTGTCCTTTCCATTTAGAGAAAACACCTTCTTTTATAGTTAGTCCTCAAAAAGAAATCTGGCATTGTTTTGGCTGTAATTCAGGCGGGAATCTTATTGACTTTATAATGAAAATTGAAAATTTAACTTTTTTAGAAGCGGCAAAATTTTTAGCTAGAAAATCCGGAATAAATTTAAAATTAGATTATGTATCCAGCCAGAAAGATAAATTAAAAAAAATTTTAGAAGAAGCTGCTTTATATTATCATAAAATTTTATTTGAAAATGCAGGAAAATCAGCTTATGAATATTTGCTTAAAAGAGGATTAAATAAAGAGTTAATCAAAGAATTTCAGTTGGGATATGCTCCATCGGGGAATTTTTTAATTAAACATTTTACCTCAAAATTTCCTTTAGAAGATCTTTTAAAAGTTGGTTTAGTTAGAAAAAACTTTAATCATAATTTTCAAGATTATTTTTATCAAAGAGTTATTTTTCCTATTTTTAATTCACAGGGCGAACCAATTGGATTTGGAGGAAGAACTTTAGATAATTCCAATCCTAAATATTTAAATACTCCGGATACGATTCTTTTTAGCAAGGGGAAAAACTTTTATGGGTTAAATCAAGCTAAGAATTTTATTTTAAAGCAAAATGAAGCGATAATTGTAGAAGGATATTTAGATTTTTTAAGCGCTTATCAATTCGGTTTTAAAAATGTAATCGCTTCTTTAGGCACAGCTTTAACTTTAAATCAAGCTAACTTGATTTCTAAATATTGTAATACAGTAATTTTAGCTTTAGACGGCGATAAATCAGGGATGTCAGCTATTGATAGAGGAATTGGAATTTTTGAAGAACTTAATTTGCAGGTTAAGGCTTTAATTTTTCCGCAAGGCAAAGATCCTGATAATTATTTGCAAACTAAAGGTTTAGAAGCGTTTAAAGAGTTAATTAAAAATTCAATAAATATTATCGATTATAAAATACTTTCTCTTTCTTCAAAATATAATCTTAAAAATTCTGAAGGAAAAGTAAATTTTATTAAAGAATTATTACCTACTTTAGATAAAGTTAAAAATTTAATTAAAAAAGATGAATATGTAAAAAAAATCTCTAGACTTTTAGAAATTAATGAGGAAATTCTTCGTAATATAAAGTTTAATAAGTCTAAATTTAAATCTTTTAATTCTCTTTTTTCAACTTTAGATAAAGAAAAAGTTATAGATGCTCAAGAGGAATTAATTAAAATTATTTTTTCCGATCCGAGCTGGATTATTAATGTTAAACAAGAACTAAACTTAACAGATTTAGATTTAAAATATCAAGAAATTTTTAAAGAGATTTTTAATTCTCATGAAAATATAACGAGCAGAGATCTTTTAGAGAAGTTTAAAGAACATAAAGATTATCCAAATTTAATTAAAACTATCTTAAAAGAAGAATCAATTTTTATAACGGAAGAAGCGGTTAAAAGCTGGATTGTTAAAATCAAAGAAAAAAAAATGAAAGATAAATTAAGCAAATTGGAAAAAGAAATTCCAGAATTGTTAACTATTGGGAAACTAAGCCATCAGGATCAAAAATTTTTAGAATATCAAAATTTAGTTGCTTATTTTAAAAGAAGATCTTATGAAGGATAAGATAAAGATGACTTTAAGCGAAGAGCTCAATAAAATAATAAAACGTCTTATTGAGTTAGGCAAGAAAAAAGGCTTTTTAACTTATGATGAAATTAGCGATATCTTTTATCAAAAAGAAGATCTTCATCCCGATCAAATTGATGAACTTTTAGAAAAATTTATTAACGAAGGCATTGAAATTATTGATGAAACTAAAGAAGGCGAAGAAGGAGAATTAGAAAGCGCTGAATCTTTGGAAGTATTAATTGAAGAGATATCTATTAATGACCCGGTAAGAATGTATTTAAAGGAAATTGGCAGAATAAATCTCCTCACGCCTGAAAAAGAAGTAGAACTAGCTAAAAAGATTGAGCAAAATAAATTGGAAGCTAAAAGAGAATTAATTGAATCTAATTTACGTTTAGTGGTAAGTATTGCGAAAAAATATGTAAGCAAGGGAATGCTTTTTCTGGATTTAATTCAAGAAGGTAATTTAGGATTAATTCGAGCGGTGGAAAAATTTAATTATCACAAAGGCTATAAATTCAGCACTTATGCTACATGGTGGATTCGTCAAGCTATTACCAGAGCTTTAGCCGATCAAGCTCGTACTATCAGAATCCCTGTGCATATGGTGGAAACCATTAATCGCTTAATTAAAGTTTCTCGCAATTTGCTTCAAGAACTAGGCAGAGATCCTTCTATTGAAGAGATTACCAATGAAATGTTCCCAAATATTGAAGAAGAGGTTATCGCGCAAGTTTCCGAACAATTTGGAAAAACATTTAAATTAGAAGATGAAATAATCCAGGAAGAAATTAAAAAAAGAAAGCGTTCTACTTTAGAGAAAGTAAGAGATATTATTAAAATTGCTCAGGAACCAATATCTTTGGAAACCCCTATTGGAGAAGAGGATGATTCTCACCTCGGAGATTTTATTGAAGATAAAGAAACAATAGCTCCGGCTGATGCCGCTTCCATTTTACTTTTAAGAGAAAAAATGGATAATATTTTAGAAAACTTAACCCCTCGAGAAAAAAAAGTTTTGCAGTTGCGTTTTGGTCTCTCCGATGGACTTCCACGCACTTTAGAAGAAGTGGGGCATGAATTTGGAGTAACTCGAGAAAGAATTCGTCAGATTGAAGCTAAAGCCTTAAGAAAACTCCGCCATCCCACAAGAAGCAAATGGCTTAAAGATTATTGGATGGGACAATAAACAAACTAAGTGTTTCCTTTAACCCATCTTTATATATTAGAGAAAATTTTAAATAATTTAAATTCTCAAGTTGTTTTAGGGAGTATTTTCCCTGATACTATTTTAATTAATAAACTCTCTTGGGAAAAAACACATGAAGAAATATATAAATTTAAAGATTATCTAATTAAAAATAATAAATTTAAAGATTATTTGTTTTTTTTAATCGGCGTATTTTCTCATAGCGTTAATCCTCCCGGAATTGACTTTTATGCCGATCGTTTATATAAAGATTATAAAGAAGGATATTGTTTTGCTAAAGGACGTTTAATTGTTAAACAAGTAATTTTAACATTGAAAATAAAACCGTCTATCGGGCATTGGAAATCCCATAATTTTATTGAAATGGGAATAGAAAGTTTAATCTATCCATTTAGCAATAATTTAAGAGAAAAATTAAATTTAGTTTTAAAAGAAAAAAAATTAATTAAAGAAATTAGTAAACTTTTAGGAGATTTTTATAAGATAGATTTTAAAATTATTGAGCTTGGTTTTAAAGAATTTTTAAACTTTATAGATTTAAAAGGTGAAGAAAAGCTTTTAGCAGAAAAATATCTCCTTCAGATAAAGCAGAAACACCAAATTGAATTAGATATTTCTTTGAATAAAGTTATAAAATTAATAAAGAATTCAAAAGTTATAGTTAAAAAAGATTACGAAGAATTCATCGATTATTGTATTATTAATATAAGAAAATCTTTGCCTGTTTGGTTAAAGGAGGAAAAAAAATATGAAAAAAATTTTGATTTTAGTTCTGACAATTTTAATATTAAACTCTTCAAGGGCGGCAGAATTAAATAAAGAAGAATTATTAAACAAATGTATCCAAAATATTTCTAAATTACAGACTTTATTAGAATATTATTATATAGAATTCGGCAATTACCCTTATAATTTAAAAGAAATGGAAAAAGTTTATAATAAGAAAATCGATCCCAAAGAAAGAAAAATAACTATTCCTCTTGATCCTGCCACAGGAAAAGAATTTATTTATCAAAATTCTAATAATTCTTATAT
>JACPDS010000004.1 GCA_016183885.1 Armatimonadota bacterium | reverse complement strand
TCCGGAAAAATATTCGGCAAAGGTTTTTTAAAAGGCTCTCAAGGCCAGCTTAATTTCGTGCCTGAACACTTTACCGATTTTATTTTCACTGTAGCCGGCGAAGAATGGGGATTTTTAGGAACAAGTTTAATTTTATTTTTATATTTTATCTTGATCTGGCGCATCTTTATTATTATTCAGAGCGCCAAAGAAGATTTTGCTAAATTAATCGCTTCAGGAATTATGATAATGTTTTTATTCCACATTTTTGTTAATATCGGAATGACTATGGGAATTATGCCCGTCACAGGGATTCCCCTGCCTTTTCTTAGCTACGGAGGAAGTTCTTTAATTGTTAATTTAATTTCTATAGGCTTGCTTTTAAGTATTCATATTCGAAGAGAGAAATTTTTTTAAATTATAAGTTTTTCTTTTTAATAAAAATTTCTTTATTCTCTAATAAATTAATAATTTTTGCCTCAATACTTCTCCCTGAAATATCAATAATTGAATAAGTGGGGGGATAGCCTTTTTTATCTTCTATTTTAAGATGTCCGGGATTTACCCATAACAAGTTTTCTTTTTCTTGAATTGCCGGTATATGAGTATGTCCATAAAGAATCAAGTTTATATTTTCTTTTTTTGCCAATTCTAAAGGATCTAAATCGGCAGGGAAATCATTTTCATGGCTTTCTGGAGAATGAGTTAAGAGAATTTTTATTTCTTCTATTTTTAATATTTCCCGATGAGGAATATTAGAATCTTTATATTCAGGATCATATACGCCGGGAATTTTAACTAATTTAATAAAATCATCATAATCTTTAAGATCGCTATAATCATCGCCTAAATGAATAAAAAGATCTATTCTTTCATCTTTAAATATTTGAATAACTTTTTTAAGATAATCTAAATTCTTATGTGTATCGCTAATTATACCTAATTTCATAATTGCAAAATCAACCTTTTACTCCTACAGCTTTTTCTTTCCTGCGGTAAGCGTCTAAATAAGAATCGCAATAAATATCTTTATTTAAAAGCAGTTCTGCGGTAATTACAGCATCCATTAAATCTTTATCAAAAGGATCTAAAATGGCTGAATCTAAACCCATAGTAATCGCCATCACTACATAAGTGCGGTTAATCAATTCTCGATACAATGTTTTTTGAGAAACATTGCTTAAGCCAAGCAGAAGATGCGGAGGGGGATCGGAAAGCAGTTTGCATTCCCGGATAGCTTCCAGAACATTTGAAGCTTGATCTTGAGCTACATTTACCGGTAAAATTAAAGGGTCAATATAAAGATCGCTGATAGGAATCTCGTATTCCATAGTATGAGCTAAAATCTGGAGAGCCATTTCCGTTCTTCCGCTTACGGTGCTTGGAACGCCTTTTTCATTCATAGTTAAACCAATTAAAGAGGCGTTATATTTTTTAGCTAAAGGAAGTAAAATATCCAATTTTTCTTTTTGAGCGGTGGTAGAATTAATCATTGGTTTAGCTTTGCAAAGTTTAAGACCGGCTTCAATCACTTCAGGTTTAGTGCTGTCTAAAGATAAATGAAAATTCCCTGCTTCCTGAATAGTCTTTACCAGCCACTCTATAGCTTCCATGCTATTAGCCGCCGCCGGTCCAACATTTACATCTAAAAATTGAGCGCCGGCTTCAATTTGTTTTAGAGCTAAATCTTGAATTACTTTTTTATCTTTTTCCTTAATTGCGCGGGAAACAGCTTTAAACATTCCGTTAATTCTTTCCCCGATAATAATCATTTTTTCCCCTCCTTTTAATTTTTAATTAACTTATAAACTTCAATTTCTATTCACTATTCACTATTTTCTATTCACTATTTATTTTCTCCAAAACTCTTTTAGCCTCTTTAGCAATAATTAATTCTTCATTGGTAGGAATAACAAATAGTTTTACTTTAGAGTTTTGCCCGCTTATTTCCTCTAATGAAGCGTTATTCTTTTCCATGTCTAATTTAACCCCTAAAAATTCTAAATTAGAAAGAACTTTTTCCCGAATAAAAGGCGAACTTTCTCCCACTCCTCCCGTAAAAGCAATCGCATCCGCGCCTCCTAAAATTCCAAGATATGCGCAAATATATTTTTTTAAACGATAACAAAAAGATTCTATAGCCAAAGTTGCGCGTTTATCTCCTTCTTCCATTTTTTTAATCAATTCCGGCGCATTTCCTGAAATACCGGAAATCCCCAGTAACCCGCTTTTTTTATTTAAAATCCCTTCAATTTCTTTTTGATAAAATCCCTCTTGTTCCAGTAAAAATGGGATAATCGCCGGATCTAAATCTCCGCAGCGCGTATTCATTATTAAGCCTTCTAAAGGCGTAAATCCCATAGAAGTATCTTTAGATTCTCCGGAAGAAATGGCGCAAACACTGGCTCCATTCCCTAAATGAGAACTTACAATTTTCGCTTTAGAATTATTTAACAAGCTGCTTATTTTCCGGGCAACATATTGATGGGAAGTTCCATGAAATCCATAACGGCGGATTTTATATTTCTGATAATATTCGTAAGGGATTCCATAAATATAAGCATAATCTGGAATAGTTTGATGGAAACAAGTGTCAAAAACGGCAATATGCGGAATATTGGGCAAAAGATTTCTTGCGGTTTCAATAGTTAATAAATTATAAGGATTATGCAAAGGCGCTAAAT
>JACPDS010000123.1 GCA_016183885.1 Armatimonadota bacterium | reverse complement strand
TCATCATCGGCTTCCATTTCAAAAGAAGTGCCCCTTACGGCCGCTAAAGCATGAGGGGTTTCCACTTCAAAAGAAGAGTTGGTATCTAAAAATTTTTCTAAATCAGCCCAAACTTTTCCAAAAAATAATTTAAATTTAGTGGCAATATTTTTCTCGGGCTGATTGAAATTTATTAAGGTTATCTTAGTATTTTCTCCCAAATTTAAAGAACTCTTATCCCAGAGAAGAATTATCGCCTGAGAATCAGCTTCTGCTTGAATTTGATCCTGAGCTTTTAAATCTAAATTTTCATTAGCTTCAATCCATTTATTTGTCCCGGCTTTAAGCACTCTTACCGCGCCCTTTAAATAAATAAATTTAGCTCCGGGCGTGATTTCATCGCCAAAGGCAGGGAAAAAATTTAAAAATAACAACAAAAAGATTAAATTAAATATTTTTTTCATTGATTTCCCCCTTAATAATCTTCGACTTTCATAAAATTTTGAAACCCTTATTGAGCCGCATAAATCTAACCTCTAGCTCTTCTATTTTTTGAATTATTCTGTCTTCTGGATCCTGAATTCTCTTAATTAAATTTAGATATTAGAATTTAGATTTTCTTTTAACCTATAATATTTTTATTCTTGGAGGCAAAGTTTAATTCCTTTATATTAATTTAGCAATTAAGTTAAGCAGGAAGAAAAATAAAAAATGCGAAAAAAAAGATATGCCTCTTAAAACTTTAATTTTATTTTTAGCTTTTTTAGCCGGTTTAATGGATATTTTAGGAGGTTATTTAACTTTAATTAAAAAGCAGTTAAGCCGGCAAACTTTAAGATATTTTATCGCTATAGCGGCTGGATTTATTTTATCCGCGGCAATTTTAGATCGTATTCCCGAAGCTATGGTGAATAATCCCAATGGAGCTTTATTTATTTTAATCGGATTTTTAATAATTTATTTAATTGAAAATTTATTTGCTATTCATGCTCATGAAAATTCTTCTCAAGAACATACTCATGCGTTGGTTTGCGAACCTCAAGAAGAATGTTTTATTGAAAAACAAGCCAGCCTTACAGCTTTTATTGGTCTTTTAGTGCATACTTTTTTTGACGGCGTAGCTATCGCTTCCGGATTTATTACCAGTCTGCATACAGGGATATTAATGTTTTTAGCGGTGTTTTTTCATAAACTTCCCGAAGGATTCAGCATGTCTTCTTTAGTTTTGGCGGCTAATCAAGGAAGAAAATTTGCTTTATTTTCCGCAATCGCTTTAGGGGTTTCTACTTTTTTGGGAGCAATTTTTGCTTATTATTTAGGATTTTCAAATAATAACTTAACAAGAATTTTATTAACTTTAGCCACTGGAACATTTCTATATATTGGAGCAAGCGACTTAATTCCCGCCACTAACGCCTGCCGGGATCGTCATTCCATTTTATTTGTAATGCTGGGAGTAGTTTTATTTTATATTTCTTTATATATTTTGCAAATTATTGGAATAAAAATTTAAATTATGAAGCATCTATTTATAAAAATTTTCTTTGCTATAAAACTTTTATTTAAATGTCCGGAGTTAATCCCTTATCTTTTTCCGGAAAGAATAAGAAAAATTCTTAAGCCTTAAACTTATACCAAGTTGCAATCATACTGAAATATAATATATGTATGTCCCGAAGTTACATCGGGGCGTTTCAATCAGCTTGCTGGCTTAAGCGGGGGCTGTCTAATAAGGATAGGAATTTAATTTGTAGGGGTTCAATTTATTGAACCCGCGCCTGCCAGCATCAAGGTTAATAGAGCGGGTTTGATAAATCAAACCCCTACATAAAGCGGCAAGTTAAGTTTTTGGACAGCCCCCCTACAATCCTACCCCGCTTGTAGCGGGGCAATAAATTAAGTAAGATGCAGGGATTTGGAGACAACCTCATTAATATATCTTTGATTGCAACTTAGTATTAAATCTATTCAAAAAGGATTAAAAATAAATTTAAAGAATTTTTTTGTATTTTATATTTAATATTTTAAAGAAGGAGGAAGCCCGGAATAATATGTTAACTATTTTGATAACTTTTTTAATAATTCTTATAGCTTGTTTGGTTTTGGGAGCCTTATGGCTTATTTTTGCTTATAATGGTTTAGTTGCTTTAAAAAATCGCGCAGACGAAGCCTTTTCGGATATTGACGTTCAGCTTAAACGGCGTCATGACCTTATTCCAAATTTAATAGAAACTGTAAAGGGGTATGCCAGCCATGAAAGGGAAGTTTTTGAAAGAGTAACCCGAGCCAGAGCAATGGCGATGGAAGCCACCGGCATTAAAGAAAAAAATGCCACTGAAAATATTTTAAGCGGGGCATTAAAATCTTTATTTGCTGTGGCGGAAAATTACCCCGATCTTAAAGCTATTTCCAGTTTTACTCAACTTCAGGAAGAGTTAACCGACACTGAAAATAAAATTGAAGCGGCGCGGAGATTTTATAACGGCAATGTAAGAGATTATAATATTAAACTTGAAGTTTTTCCGACTAATTTGTTTGCCAATATGTTTGGCTTTTCCAAGAAAGAATTTTTTGAAATTGAAGAAAAAACCGATCGCGCTGTTCCCGAAGTGAAATTTTAAAATAAAAAATGTACAAGCAGATAGATGCTAATAAAAGAAATTCTCTCTTGCTGATAAGTTTCTTTTTAATTCTTATTATGACTTTGGGCTGGGTTTTTTCTTATGTTTTAAATAATACCTGGATATTCCCCATAGCGGTAATTTTTAGCGTCTCGCAGGCTTTAATTGGTTATTATTTTGGAGACAAGATTACCCTGCTTGTATCCAGAGCTAAAGAAGTAAGGCACGATGAAAATCCTCAATTTTATCATATTGTGGAAAATCTTTGTATCACCGCCGGTTTACCTCTACCTAAAATTTATATCATTGAAGATTCCGCTCCTAATGCCTTTGCCGCAGGCAGAGATCCAAAACATGCGCTGATTTGCGTAACTTCGGGCTTACTGGAGAAACTGGAGCGCCCCGAGCTTGAAGGCGTGATTGCTCATGAATTAAGCCATATCGGGAATTATGATATTCGTTTAATGACTATAGCCGTAGTTTTAGTGGGAATAGTTTCTCTTTTAAGCGATTGGTTTTTAAGATACACTTTCTGGGGCAGAAGAGAAAGAGAGCGGGAAGAAAACAATCAATTTAAGATAATAATTTTAGCTTTAGCCTTTATTTTAGCGATTTTAGCTCCTCTTATCGCGGGCTTAATTCAATTAGCTATTTCCCGCAAACGCGAATATTTAGCCGATGCCAGCGCGGCATTGCTTACGCGATATCCCGAGGGATTAGCTCAAGCGCTGGAGAAAATTTCTCAAGATTCCGAACCACTCGAAGCGGCAAATAAAGCTACCGCCCATCTTTATATTGAAAATCCTCTTAAAGAACATGGCGGATGGTTAAATAATCTTTTTAATACTCATCCTCCCGTAGAAGAAAGAATTAAAATCTTGCGCAATATGATTTAAAATTTAGATTTTTGAAAAATGCCTTATTTATTAAAACCAGACGCTAAAATTGCCGTAATTGGAGCAGGTCCGGCGGGAAGTTTTTTTTCTTATTTTGCGCTAAAGAAAGCTAAAGAAAAAAAAATTAACACTCTGCGGGTAAAAATTTTTGATTATAAGAAATTTGCCCAATCCGGTCCTAAAGCCTGCAACCTTTGCGCCGGAGTAATTCAAAGTAATTTTTCCCAAAAACTGCTGGAAATAGGTTTGGAACTGCCTCAGGAAGTAATTCAAAGAAAAGTTTCCGGTTATATTTTTCATACTTCCCGGGGAGATTTAGAACTTCCGGGCAGCTCAAATATCTATCCTATTATCACAGTTTATCGGGGGAATGGACCCTTATTTTTCAGCCACATGGGAAATATTAGTTTTGACGACGCTTTATTAAATTTAGCTAAATCGGAAGGAGCGGAAGCGCTTCAAGCTTTGGTAATTGGTTTAGAGAAACCCGCTTTAGATAAACTTCCCAGGATTACTTATAAAATTAAAGAAAAAATTTTTGAAGAAGAATTTGATTTAATTGCGGGAGCATTTGGATTAAATACTAAAATGCTTGGGAAAATAGAAGGCTTAAATTTTGGATTTCGCTCCCCGAAAATGAGAAGAGCTTTTCAAACTGAATTGCATTTAGGCAAAGAATTTATAAAAAATTTAAAGGGAGAAATCCATATTTTTGCTTTAGGGATTAAAGGAATTAGTTTTGCCGCTTTTATACCCAAAGAAGAACACTGTACTCTTACTTTGATAGGAAATAAGGATTTAAATTTAAATGATTTACAAAATTTTTTAAGACATCCAAAAATTATAGATTTTTTGCCTAAAGGGTGGAAAATTCCCGAGTATTTTTGCTCCTGTCAGCCCTGGATTGCCGTTTCTCCGGCGCTCAAACCATTTTTTGACCGCTTAGTAATAATAGGGGACGCTAACTGCAATCGTTATTATAAAAATGGGATTGAATCAGCTTATTATACCGCTCTTTTTGCCGCCGAAACAGTTTTAGGCTTTGGAATCGACCGCGTTTCTCTTGAGAAATATTTTTATACGGCTTGCAAAAAAGAACTTATTATTGATAATTATTTTGGGAAAGTATTTTTCATATTAAATAGTTTGATTGCAAAAGTTCCTTTTATCACAAGAGCTCATTTAACTTTAGGGAAAGGAAATAATAAAGTTTCTAAAATAGAAAGAAGAATTTTATGGGGTATTTTTACCGGAGCTGAAAAATACCGCGATTTATTTTTTGAAAGTTTAAATCCCCTCTTAATTTTAAATTTATTATTTTACAGCGCTTTATATTTATTAAAAGATTTAAAAAATTTTATATTTAAAGGGAAATAATTTATGAGCGATACTATTGCCGTTATCGGAGGAGGACCGGCTGGAACCAGCTGCGCGATTAAATTAATTAAAGAGGCTCGAGCTTTACGAAAAAATATCCGCGTGGTGATGTTCGAGGGAAAATATTTTGAAACGCATTATAATCAATGCGTAGGCGTGCTTTCCCCTCCGCTTTTAAGAATTTTAAAGGAAGAATTAGAAATTGAACTCCCCCGGGATTTAATTAAACGCAGAATTTTCGCTTATCGGCTCCATGCGGACAAAGAAGAAGTTTTTTTACTGGGGGAAGAAAAAGAAGGTCCGACTTATACTGTCCATAGAGTAAATTTTGATAAGTTTATGCTTGATTTTGCCAAAAAAATCGGAGTGGAAATAATTCATTCCAGAGTAAACGGTTTGGAATTTATAAGAACTAAAGAATTAGAAGAGGTGCGGGTTTATTCAGAAAGCGGATATTTAAGAGCGGATGCGGTGGTATGCGCTTTTGGATTAGACGAATCAATGTTAAATGTTTTAGAAGAAAGCACTAAAAATTTTTGTCCTTATAAGCGCCCTAAAAGGTTTTTGCGTACTTTTATTACTAAATTGGAAACCGCGACAGGCTTTATTGAAAAAAAATTAGGCAATATTATTTATGCTTATTTAATGCCTGAAAATATCCCTAATATTGAATTTGGCGCAATTTCTCCCAAAGAAGAACATATTGTGATTAATATTGCCGGGGAGAAAATAACTTCTTTGGATTTAGATAAGTTTTTAAAATTGCCGCAAGTAAGAAAATATCTCCCTGAATTTAAACATGACGAACTTTCTTATTTTGAAGGGCATTTTCCGATTGCTCCGGCTGTAAATTGTTTCGGAGATCGGTTTTTAGTAGCCGGAGACGCTACGGGCTGGATGCGTTCTTTTAAGGGGAAAGGAATTAATACGGCGGTTATCACCGGAATTGAAGCGGCTAAAGTTTTAATCGAATCCGATTTTTCCAAAGATAATTTTAAAAAATATGCAGAGCGCGCTCGAGAGCTTTTATCTGATTATTATTATGGAAAGTTAGCGCGTTATTTTTGCAAATGGGGAGCAAAATTTAAGTTTTTAAGTCCTTTAATTAAAGCCGCTCGCGTTGACCAAAATATTTATGAAGCTTTATACGATGCTGTTTCAGGTCATAATACTTATAAAAATATTTTCAAAAACCTGCTTTATTTTAATTTAACCAAAACATTAAAAAGATTATTT
>JACPDS010000128.1 GCA_016183885.1 Armatimonadota bacterium | reverse complement strand
TAAATATTGAGCTATTTCAGGATTAAGCTTGCTGGTAGTGCCTTCAATATCGTGGCCGGTCCAATTTTCTCCTCTTAACTTGCCGATTTTTTTCATAGCTTGATTATGTTCTAAAGTTTCTTTGTGATATAATTCAATTTGTTTTGGAGTAGCCTTAGTCCTCCAATGTTGTTCATTAGCTATTTTAAAACTAGGCATTTTTTTGCTCCGCATTAAAGATAACATGCCGATATTAAAACCGATATCAACCATAAATCGAGTTATATTTAGAGGGTCTTTTTCAAATTCTTCCTTGTAATGATCTATAACTTTATTGATATAATCAGGATCTTTGCCTGCCTGGCTTATCATTCTGGCTGTATCGGAAAGCGTTCCCGGCATATCAATTAAAGATTTTCCCATATTTAAAGCGCTGTCTTTTATTTGAATAAGAGCGGCTTTTTTATGTTTTTCCATATCTTTAAAAGACTTGATATAGTAATATGCCATCCCTTTAATATTTTCTTTTAAAAGATTATCTTTATAGATAAATTTAAGCCCCCCATTTTTTTCATCTCTTAAAGCATAACCTTCACCTTTATTTATTTTAGCGCGGAATTTTTCAAAAAAAATTTTATCTTTTTTTAATTTTTCCAATCTTTCTCTTTCAAGTTTTTTTATTTCTTCTAAACTAAAAGAAGTTTCAGGAGGTGTTTTTAAGGAGATTGAATTTAATTCTTTTTTATCTTTAAATAACCTGTATTCTTCTAATTTATCGGCAATTTTATTTAAATCTCCGGAAAATTCTTCCATCCAGTAAGCTTCCATTCCCTTTTTAAAACCTTCCGGATCAGCCCTAAAGCCTTTTATAATATCTAGAGGAGCGCTAAAATAATTTTTTACTCCCTTTCCAATATCCTTAAGATATTCTAAACTAAAAGTATATTTTAAATTAGCAGTTTTATTTTCTTTTTCTTCCAGTTTTTTTTGTTTATATTCATTGGGAATAACTTCCCATCTACCCTTGATTTTTACTAAATCAAATTCTCCGCTTTTAAGCAGTTCCTGGATTTTTGGATTATTAATTATTTGTTCTTTATCTTTATTAGAATCATATATTTTATTTTGAAATACTTTTAATTTATTTTTAAGCTGTATTTTAGGGGCAGAGTGTTTTTTTTGTTCTAATTTTCTAATTTTTTCATTTTGCAGTTCAAGATTATTTTCCGTTTGTTTAATTCTTGATTTTAGATTAATTTTTTGTTCAATTAAATTAAGCAGTTTATCATTTAAATCTAAAATAGTTTGTTTGGGAGCGTTTAGATTTTTGTTTTTTTCTATACTTTTTTTTATTAAAGAAATTTTATTGTTAAGATTAACTATTTGTTCTTTTAAGCGGTTAATTTCGTTTTGGCGTGAAATTATATAATTTTTTAAACTGGATACTTTCATATATATTATTATTCCATAAAATCAAATAAATGTAAATAAAAATTAAGAAGAATAGTTAGCGTTTTTTAAAAAGATTTTACTAAATATTTACATTTTCTTAACATAATTTACATTAATTTAACAAAAAAAGCATTGACTTGATAAATTTTTTAACTGATAATAAATAAGAAAGAATAAAATTAAATTTAAATAAGAAATAAATTAGGGGAAAATTTATGAATATAAATCCAGATTTTGTTAATGCGGCTCAAAATAATCCTCTTCAATTTTCTCATTTAGCTGTAAAAAATGCAATGCAGGTTGGTTCTTCTGAAATAGCTCAAAGAGCTAAAAAAGAAAAAGAAACTAATAATCCAACGGATTTAATAAAAAAAGGCTTGATTTTCCAATTAGAAGACCAAAAAGATGAAAAGTCTTTAGCGGGTTTCCTGGGAGTGGACAAAAAATTTTTTGAAAATTTACACAATATTCAAAATTCACCTCGTTTAAATAAGGCGCGAAAAAAAGAAAGAATCCAGGGAGAACTAGAAGACGCCCTTAGCGATATTTTATTATCAAATGAAGATTTAACTCCTAAAGACGCTAAAGCTCTTTTAGGAAGCGCGTTAAATAAATTTGATCAAATCAGAAAAGATAATGGATTTAATT
The DNA here is from genome assembly GCA_016183885.1 of Armatimonadota bacterium. Lineage (GTDB taxonomy): Bacteria > Vulcanimicrobiota > JACPDS01 > JACPDS01 > JACPDS01 > JACPDS01. The sequence goes on along the minus strand of JACPDS010000128.1, from coordinate 705 downwards.
CTAATTTATCAGACATGGAAATTTATTTAAATAATCCTCAAATGTCATTTAAATTACTAAGAAATAAACCTGAAGAATCAGGTATTAATCCTAATAATTCTAAAACTCAAGAAAGTATTGGCGGAAATAAACAAAATCAATTTCCATGGACTTCTAATCTTCCTTTTCCGGATATAAATCAAAAACCAACAAACGGAAATATTTATAATCAAAATTTAGGAATGCCTAATTTATCTCTGCCCGGCATGAATCTAGCTGGAGCTAATCCTTTATTTCAAAATCAAGCTGGAATGCCGGGATGTAATCCTCAAGATTTTGCAAAAAGCATGCAAAAAATGCTTATGTTTCAACTAATTGCTTCCACAATTTCCAGTTTGGCTATGCCGTTAACTATGATGTTCGGATTTGGCGGCGGCATGTTTAATCCTTTTATGATGTTAGGTTCGTCTATGATGCCGAATTTTCAGGCTCCAAACTTAAATTTCTCTTCATTTCCTTCTATTAATAATAATTTGCATGGCTCTCCGTCAATTTCCAGCTAATTTTTTTTAAAAATTAAAATGGAATTAGCTATAATTGTTTTAGCCGGCGGAAAAATTGAAGAATCCTTAAAAGATTACAGCGCTTTAAGCAAAGCTTTTATTAAAATCGGCGGCAAGTATATGCTGGAATATATTTTAGAAATTTTAAAAGATTATTCCAGAG
>JACPDS010000134.1 GCA_016183885.1 Armatimonadota bacterium | reverse complement strand
TTTTCTCTAAATATATCTCCTGTTGAAATATGAGGAAAATTTAATTTTAATGCCAGCTTCTCAGCTTGTGTGCCTTTGCCTGCTCCAGGCGATCCTAAAATAATTAAATTCACTTTCCTCCCCCTATTTCATAAATCCCTGATAATGTCTCATTACCAGGCGCGCCTCAATTTGCTGCATGGTATCCAAAGCCACTCCAACTATAATTAATAACGAAGTGCTGCCTAAATAAAAACTGGTCACATGAGTTAATTTCATTACATAAGTGGGAATTACGGCAATAAAAGCCAAAAAAATTGCCGAGATAAAAGTAATTCTAGATAGAATTTTTTCTAAATAATCCGCTGTAGGCTTGCCAGGCCGAATCCCCGGAATAAAACCCCCGTATTTTTTCATATTATCGGAAATATCCATAATATTAAAAGTGATATAAGAATAAAAATAAGTAAAGAAAATTACTAAAAGCGCGTAAATTAAATTATAAAAAACTGAACTTGGATCAAATAAATTTTTAATAAAATCCATAATTTTTGCCAAAAAACCGCCTTTGAGATAAGGAATAAAATTTAATAAAGTAGAAGGTAAATATAAAATAGAAATAGCAAAAATAATTGAAATTACTCCGGCATTATTTACTCTGATAGGAATATAACTTGATTGGCCTCCGAATATTTTTCTTCCTACAACCCTTTTAGCATACTGAACGGTAACTTTTCTTTGCCCTTGAGAAATCATAATAATGGCCATAAAAACATTTAAAAGATAACCCGCTCCTTTTACTCCGGTCATTTCTAAAGTTTTAATAACATAATCAGGATATCTTAAAGTTATCCCCGCAAAAATAATTAAAGAAACTCCATTGCCGATTCCTTTATCGGAAATTTGTTCTCCCAACCACATTAAAAAAGCTGTTCCCGCGGTTAAACTAAAAATTACCGTTAAATAATAAAATATCCCCGAAGTTAAAAAAACATGCTCCCCCAATTCTCCGCGGTAACGGGCTAAACTTACTGTCATCATTGTAGATTGAAGAACAGCTAATACAACAGTGAAAATACGAATATATTGAGAAATCTTTTGCCTCCCTTGTTCTCCTCCCTCTTTTTGCAATTCATGTAGTTTAGGTATCACTACAGTTAAAAGCTGCATAATAATAGAAGCATTAATATAAGGAGTAATTCCCATGGCGCAAATAGAAAAATTATTCAAAGCCCCCCCTGTAAACATTCCTAAAAACTGAAATAAAGCTCCTTTCTCTAATAAAGCATGCCAAACTTTTAAATTAATCCCGGGAACAGTTATATTAACCGTTAAAACAAAAATAAAAAAACCGAAAAAAACATATAAAACTCGATCTCGTAAATCTCTTACTCTAACTGAATTAAATAAAGATTGAATCAACTATATCACCTCAACTTTTCCTCCGACCTCTTTAATGGCGGCTTGAGCTCCTTTAGTAAATTTATGCATTTTTATAGTTAAAGGAATAGATATTTTTCCCGTACCTAAAACTTTAATAGGATAATTTAAATTTTTTATTAAATGTATTTATAATAATAATTCAGGAGTAACTAAATTATCTTTTTCAAATTTTTCTAAAGTATTTAAATTTATTTCAATATATTTTATTTTATTAAAACTCTTAAAACCTTTATATTCTCTTTCTCGATCCGACCTCTGGTTTTAAATTATTTAATTCCATTTTACCCCCATTTTATTTCACTTTATAATTTCTTCCACTTTTTTACCTCTAATTTTAGCTACCATTTCAGCGTCTCTTAAACTTTTAAGAGCTTTTACCGTTGCATAAGTAATATTAATAGCATTATTAGAACCTAAAGATTTAGTTAAAATATCTTTTATGCCGGCTAAAGCCACTACTACTCTTACAGGTCCTCCGGCAATTATTCCTTTTCCCTGAGAAGCTGATTTTAAAAGTACTCTAGAGGCTCCAAACTTAACATTAACTTCATGAGGAATAGTTGTTCCAGATAAAGGCACTTTAAAAAGATTTTTTTTAGCTTCTTCAGTCCCCTTACGAATAGCCTCTATTACTTCAGTAGCTTTACCTAAACCTACGCCAACAATTCCTTTCCCATCTCCAGCTACCACTAAAGCGCTAAAAGAAAAACGTTTTCCGCCCTTAACTACTTTAGCTACTCGATTAATTTTTACTACCTGCTCTTTTAATTCTAATCCAGTTGGATCAATTTTCCCCATTTATTCCTCCTTTTTAGTAATTAGTATTTAGTAATTAGTAATTAGTAATTTAAAATTCCAATCCCGATTCCCTCGCGCCTTCGGCTAAAGAAGCAATACTGCCATGATATTTATAACCGCCGCGATCAAAAACTACTTGTTTAATACCTTTTTCTAAAGCCTTCTTAGCCGCTGAAATACCTACTTCCTTTGCTTTTTCTATTTTTGAACGAATCTTTTTAATTTCCGGTTCTAAAGAATTAGCTGAAACTAAAGTTTTTCCATCTAAATCATCTATAATTTGAACATAAATTTGCTTTAAACTGCGAAAAACAGAAAAACGAGGCATTTCTTTATTTCCCGCAATCTTTTTTCTTAAGCGCAAATGTCTATAACTTCTTAAATCTGAACAATCTTTATTTTTAGGCATATTTTTCCCATCCCTCCTATTTGAATCCTAAAATTTTAATCTATTTTGCCGCCGCTGTTTTTCCGGCTTTACCGGCTTTTTTAGGAACTATTTCTCCTTCATAGCGGATTCCCTTGCCTTTATAAACTTCCGGCAAACGAATAGCTCTGATATTAGCGGCTACCTGTCCCACCAATTGTTTATCAATTCCACGAATAATAATTTTATTATTACCTTCTACTTCAAGGTTAATTCCTATAGGAGGTTCAATTATTACAGGGTGTGAAAAACCCAAATTAAGCTGTATCCCCTTCTCTATTTTTACCGCTTTATAACCCACTCCTATAATTTGCAAAACCTTTTCATATCCTACAGTTACT
>JACPDS010000133.1:1564-5369 GCA_016183885.1 Armatimonadota bacterium | reverse complement strand
CATAAAATCCGTCAAATGCTGGTTTTTAATTTTAGATATTGAAAATCCTCGAAATACTGAAATATCAATCCCTTCTAAAATTTTCTTATGTTTTAATTCTTCTTCCGCCAATTCTTTTAAGATTTGGGAAGCCGCTCTATCTTCTATAATATTTGAATAAGCGCAGTAAAGATTATAGGCGTCTTGTTCTTTGCTTATAGCTTTGGCAATCAACTCTTCCGGAGATAAATTTAAAATATTCATTGATAATAAAATTTCCTTTAAAATAGATTGTTATATTAAAAATTCTTCATGCTGAAAATTTTATCCTTTTATTACCATATATATAAAAAATTTTACAATCTAAGCGGGATTTGTTATAATTTTCTTGTGGAATTAACTAAACTCTTAAAAGTTGCCCAGGGAAAAGAAAAAGCCGATTTAGTTTTAAAAAACGCTAAAATAATTAATGTTCATTCTGCGGAAATTTATGAAGCCAATTTAGCTATTTATGAAAATAAAATTGCCGGATTAGGCGATTATCAAGGTAAAAAAAGTTTTAATCTAAAAGGAGCTTATTTAGCCCCTGGACTGATTGACGGGCATATTCATCTTGAAAGCAGTATGGTTGCTGTCCCTGAATTCGCTAAAGCGGTTCTGCCTTTAGGAACCACATCTATAATTATTGATCCTCATGAAATCGCTAATGTCCTTGGTTTAGATGGAATCAGATACTTAATGAACAGCTCTCAAGGATGTTTTTTAGATGTATTTATTATGCTTCCTTCCTGCGTGCCGGCCACTCATTTAGAAACATCAGGAGCTAATCTTAAAAGTTCCGACCTGCATTTACTAATAGGAGAATCTAAAGTCCTGGGGTTAGGAGAATTAATGAATTATCCCGGGATAATTTCCGGAGAAAAAGAAGTTTTAAAAAAAATAAAATTATTTGAAGATAAAATTATTGACGGGCATGCTCCTCTTTTAAAAGGAAAAAAATTATGCGCTTATATAGCTTCAGGAGTTAAATCCGATCACGAATGCACTAAACCGGAAGAAGCGCAAGAAAAGCTGCGTTTAGGAATGCGGATTATGATTCGCGAGGGTTCGGCGGCTAAAAATCTTAAAAGTTTACTCCCTTTGGTGAATTATAAAAATTCCAGATTTTTCTTAAATCTGCTATACATCTGGGGCTAGATCCAATCCTGGCTATTCAAATGGCTACAATAAACGCCGCCAGTTATTTTAAATTAAAAAATTTAGGAGCTCTTACCCCGGGAGCGCAAGCCGATATTATAGTCATAGAAAATTTGAACGACTTTAAAATTAAACAAGTTTTTAAACGGGGAGAATTAATTGCTGAAAATGGTCAATTAATTAAAAAAATAACTTCGCATAAGGATCTTAAAATTAGAAGTTCCATGAATGTAAAATGGATAGAGGAAAAAGACTTTAAAATTAAAGCCGCAGGAGACGAAGCTTTTGTAATCGAAATTATACCGGAGCAGATTGTTACAAAAAAAATTATTCAAAAAATAAAAATAAAAGATAATTTGGCTTTAGCCGATCCTTCGCGGGATATTTTAAAACTAGCTGTAATTGAAAGACACTTAGCTTCCGGAAGAATCGGATTAGGATTTGTAAAAGGATTGGGCTTAAAAAAGGGGGCTTTGGCTTCATCAGTAGCTCACGACTCGCATAATATTATTGTGGCGGGAACAAATGATCAAGATATGTTAAAAGCCGCGGTAGCGATTATAAAAATGCAGGGCGGTCAGGTAATCGCCTCAGAAAATCAAATTATTGAAGCTTTGCCTTTGCCTATCGCAGGTTTAATCTCAAAAGAATCTTTAAAAACTGTAAGGGATAAATCGCATTCTTTAATTAAAAAATCTAAAATGTTAGGCTGTAAGTTAGAAGATCCCTTTATCACTCTTTCTTTTTTAGCTCTGCCTCCTATTCCTGAATTAAAATTAACAGACAAAGGTTTAATAGACAGCCTGCAATTTAAAATTATCCCTTTATTTAAAAAATAAGTTTAACTTTAAAAAATTTTAATTATGAAAATTAAACCATCTGAAAAATCAAAAATTAAAAATTGGCTTATTCCTAAATCTCAAGGAAAAATAATTCAAAAAAATGATAAATTTTTCAAAGAAACCAAAAAAGATTATTTTCCCAATAAAGATCTTTTAATTAAAAAAAATAATCAAGATTTAATAAAACCTAAAGATTCTCCTTTAAATATAACATTGCTTATACAGGAAGAAAAAATAGATTTAATAAGCTGGATTAAAGAAAGAATTTATATTTTAGATGAGAATGAAAAATTAACTAAAGACGATATTGCCGGAGAACAAATTGATAAAATCCTGCAGGCTTTGGCTATAATCAAAAAAAAATATCTTAATTTTTTTCAAGGCATAAAAAATTTAGAAAATAATTTAACTATTACCTTAGTGCCTGAAAAATGGGGAAAAAAATATGATTTAGGCAATATTGACAAAGAACATTATATTGGCGGGATATATAAAATAGGAGAAAAAAAAATATTTTTAACTTTGGATTTTAATTCCGCTACCGCTTTTCATGAATTAATTCATAGCGCCGACGATGGGTTAAGAGAAGATGAGCAGGCTGAATCTAAAAATTTTACCGATGACCATGAAATTCAAGCGAAAATTAAAAATTTAATGCAGGGCAGTCAAAAATTTCTTAATGAAATAAAAACTCAGGCAAAAGAATCCTGGGAATTAGAATCTCTTTTATTTGATGAAATCTGGTGGTGCCGTAAAAATGAAAATGCTGAAATCATATTATCCAGTATTTTTGACGCGCCCAGAGAATATTTAGCCCATGCCTTAACGGCTTTAAATACTGATAGAGCCAGAATTATGAAAAAATATGATCCGGAACTTTATAAATTTCTTGCCGAAGAATTTCCAAAATTAAAATAACTCCTCTATCTTAATTTGTTTTAGATGAATTTCTCTAACGGAATTAAAAATTTCAATATAATCTTTAGTTTGGTAATCAGGATATGTCCATTCCCAGCTTTGAAAGGTTTTATTTTTAAAACGCAAAGTAACTTCGGCGTAAATGCCCTTATTTAAATAAATTCTATGCTGATTGTCCTTGGTAGAAGCTAAAACTAATTTTCCGGCGTTTAAATAACCCGGGTCAAGATTAATTTGTCTTAAACCCCGCATCTTATATTTTTCCTCTAAGCGAATGGTAAAAATTTTAATTTTTACAAGTTCTTGAGGTTCAATTAAATTTTTAAAACTTATAAATTGTCTAAAAATATTTTCTCCTAATTCTTTTTTATAATAATCCGTAAAATTAAAAGGAATAAATCTGCTTTTAAAATCAATTTTCCCAAATTTTTTTTCTAACTCTAAAGAAAGTTCTTCAAATAGATTTAATTTAGAAGTCATCATTCCTAAAACTAATTTTACTTTTTGAAGAGAAATAATTTCAGCCATAATTAAATTTTTATAAATCGTACTGCCATAAATCTTCTTTTTTTTGTCTTCTTCTTATAAGTTTAATCTCTCCCCCATCCCCCAGCATAACTTGGGCTGGATTTAAGCGGCCGCAGTAATTATTCATCATGCTGGAAACATAAGCTCCAGAGTGGAGAATGGCTAAATATTCCCCAGCTTTTACTTCCGTTAATAAATAATTTCTGGCAATTATATCTCCTGAAAAACAAAGAGGGCCGGCAATTTGATAAGAAATTTTTTGTTCAGCTTTTTTAACTTTATGATTCAGGGAAATTATTTCATGATACCATCCCAAATAAGCCTCTCGAAGAAGAAGGTCT
>JACPDS010000133.1:0-1489 GCA_016183885.1 Armatimonadota bacterium | reverse complement strand
AATTACTCCGGCATTACCAATCAAGGAACGGCCGGGTTCAAGAATAAGCCGGATATTTCTTCCTTTTAATAAAGAATTAATAACTTTTGAATATTCTTTTATTTGAGGAATATTTTCATCTTTTTTATAATCAATTCCCAGCCCTCCGCCTATATCTAAAAACTTTAAAGGCTGACCTTTTAATAAAAGTCTGTCCCATAAAGAAAGAATCTTTTTTATAGCCTTCTTAAATGGAGAAAGCGCGCTAATTTGAGAACCTAAATGAAAATGCAGAGTATTTATCTTTATTTTCTCTTCCTGAATTACTTTTTCAACTTCTTCTATTGAAATGCCAAATTTTGAAGTTCTTAAGGCAGTTTTAGTTATGTCCATTAAACCCGCCTCTATAAAAGGATTTATTCTTATCCCGGAATTTATAGGAACTCTGCCTTGATTTATTAATTTTAGCCGTTTTATTTCTTCATGAGAATCAAAATTTATTTTTATATTATAAGATAAAGCCAGTTTTATTTCTTCTTTTGACTTTGCGTTCCCATTAAAAACAATTTTTTCTTTAGGAAATCCGCATTTAAGCGCAAGCAATATTTCAGAATAAGAGGCTGTTTCCGCCCCCGATCCTTCTTCTTTTAAAATCTTTAAAATCGCATTTATTGGATTAGCTTTAATAGCGTAAGCAATAAGAGCTTCAGGAAAAGCTTTGCGATAAGCTTTAAAATTCTCTTTAATTATCTCTTGATTATAAATAATTAAAGGAGAACCGAATTTTTTAACCAGCCCTTTAATATCAAAATTTTTTATCCAGTATCTTTTGTTATTCTTCATAATTTTGGATATCGGAACGTAAATTCTTTTTTATTGAGTGTTTGTGTTTTTCTTCTAAAATTTTTAATTTTGCCCTTCTGGATTTTTTTCTTTTCTGGCGTTTTATTTTTTCAATCTGTTTTCTTTCTTCCGAGAGAGTCCCCATAATAAGAGCTTCAATTTTATCAGCTAGAATTTTTCTGGCATAATAACGGTTTAACGCCTGCGAGCGCTCTTTCTGGCATTTAACTTCTATCCCGGTTGGAGAATGTTTTAAATATACGCAGCTGGAAGCTTTATTGACTTTTTGACCGCCATGCCCGGAAGATTTTATAAATTTTTCGATTAAATCATTTTCACTTATGCCCAGGCGGCTCATTTTTTCCAGAAGGGCTTTTACTTTAACTTCTGAAACATTAAAATTCATAGGGGGGTCAGTTCTTGCAATCCAACATTTTATCAAATTTCACAAAATATAAAAAATAAGGGGTCAAAAATAAGGGGTCAGGTCTTGAATTTAGCATTTTTATCTTTTATATCATTGTAAGGGTCAAATTCAACAGGCTGTCCGAAAACTAATTTCAAAACAAGTCAAAATCCCCGGTTTACATAAATAAAATAATTTTTATTAAAAATACACATTAAAAATCAAATTGCACATTTTAAAAAAGCAAAATTTTCATTTTTT
>JACPDS010000131.1 GCA_016183885.1 Armatimonadota bacterium | reverse complement strand
TTGGGAAGAAATACTTATAAACCTTTCGCCAAAACATGTTTGACTAAATTGGGATAAAGACAGCCATATTAATTTACCCAGACTTAATATTTAGTTTTAATTATTAAACTTATTATTTCTTCCCAATGAGATCAAACTAAGTTTGTGAAATTAATTATGTTTGGCGAATATTGGGAAGAAATACTTATAAACCTTTCGCCAAAACATGTTTGACTAAATTGGGATAAAGACAGCCATATTAATTTACCCAGACTTAATATTTAGTTTTAATTATTAAACTTATTATTTCTTTCCAATTTCGCCAAACATATCTTTGACGAATATAACAATATAAGATAAATAATAATTATCTAAATAATAAAAAATAGAGCCAATATTTATTTACTGGCTCTATTTTAAAAAGACCGAAATAAGGCTATTTTCCTTTTTCTTTCTTCTCAGCTTTCTTCTCGGTCTTTTTTTCTACTTTCTTTTCAGTTTTCATTTCAGCCTTTTTTTCCATTTTCTTCATTTTCATTTCAGGTTTCTTTTCTACTTTCTTTATCATATTTTTTTCTACTTTAGTTCGAATTGTTTTTGTTGTATGAAGCGCTTTTACAGCTGATTTTGCATGATGCGGAACTGGAACCTGAGCGCATACCATTCCATAGCATGTAAATACAAAACCTATAAGAATAAGAATGGCAAAAAACTTTTTCATTAATTTTCACCTCCTTTCTTTAATTTATTATTCACTACCGGAAATTTAAATTCCTCTTTTTTAAAATTTAAAAATTAAGCAGGAATTGATAAATAGATTTAGAAATTAATATTTCGTCAAATTAATTTTTTAATTTCGTCAAAATATGTTTGACTAAATTGGGACAAAGACAGCCATATAATTTGCCCAGACTTAATATTTAGTTTTAATTATTAAATTATTATTTCTTCCCAATTTCGTCAAACATTATAATAATTTCTTCAAATATTTTAAACTAAAGAGGTGAAAATATTGTGGATAAAATTTCGAATAACGAAAATTTAATATTGAATAACTCTGTGGATAAAAATTCTGTGGATAATTTATCTCAAATTAGAGGATATTATATAAAAGATTTTATAAATTATATTTCTATAGAAGAAAATCTCTCTTCTCGAACAGTTAAGGTATACGCTTATGATTTAAAAATTTTTTTTGATTATTTAAAACCATTTTTAGACCGGGAATTAACATTAGAATCTATTGATGAGCGCACTTTAAGAGAATTTTTAACTTATTTAAAATTGGAAAAAAATTATACCCCTAAAGCCCTTAATCGTAAAATTGCTACGCTAAACTGGGGAAACATCTTCCCAAAGTGCTGACTCAAGAAGAAGTAGAACTTCTTTTAAAAATAGTCTATCAATCTAATTCCCTGCGGGATATAGCTATTTTTGAACTTTTTTACGCTGCGGGAATGAGAATTAGCGAATTAGTAAATTTAAATATTAACCAGATTGATTTTAAAAATTTAACTATTCGTTTGCGGGGTAAAGGCGATAAAGATCGTTTAGTTTTAATTAATCAAAGCGCTAAAGAATCTTTAGAGAATTATTTAAATAACCGTTTAAATAAAAATTCTAATATCCTATTTTTAAGCAGAAATAATAAAAGATTGTCTTCTCGTATGGTTGAATATATTTTTGCCAAATATTTAAAAAAAACCGGAATTAATAAAGAAGCTACTCCCCATACTTTAAGACATTCTTTTGCCACCCACTTGCTGGAAAAGGGGGCTGATTTAATGACTATTAAAGAACTTTTAGGACATGAAAATCTTTCTACCACTCAAATTTATACCAATATTTCTTTAAGCCATATAAAAGAAATTTATAAGCGCGCCCATCCAAGAGAATAAACTTAATATATATATAGTATCGATTGAGGCGGAAAGTTATATTTTCGGACATCCTCCTCAAGAAGCTTACCTCTTCCCTACTACAAAATCTTCAGCCACTTTAATTATATAATCCAATTTTTCCTTTGTCATGCCCGGATAAACCCCTATCCAAAAAGTATCTTTCATTACCATATCGGTATTTTTTAATCCCCCGGCTATTTTATATCCCCTGCCTTTTTCCCTCATCTGGTCAAAAGCGGGATGCCTTATTAAATTTCCCGCAAAAAGCATTCTTGTCTGGATATTGTTTTTTTCAAAATAATTTACGATCATATCTCTTGAGAAAGGCGCATTTTCCTTAACAGTCAATAAAAAACCAAACCAGCTTGGCTGGCTTTCATCTGCAGGATAAGGCAGAAGGAAAATATCCTCAAATTTTTTAAACCCCTCCAAAAGATATGCATAGTTTTCCTGTCTCCTTTTTATAAAATAAGAAAGCTTCTCTATCTGGGCGCAGCCAATAGCTGCCTGCATATCTGTCATTTTAAAATTATAGCCAAACTGGGAATAAACATATTTATGGTCATATCCATAAGGTAAATCTCCATATTTTCTGCCAAACCTTTTTCCGCAAAAATTATCCTGACCGGGACTGCATAAACAATCTCTTCCCCAATCGCGCATTGAAAGAACTATTTTTTTTAATTTTGGATTATTTATAATCACCGCTCCGCCTTCGCCTGTTGTAATATGATGGGCGGGATAAAAAGAACATGTCCCTATATCGCCAAAAGTGCCTGTATATTTATCTTTAAATTTCGAGCCAAGAGCATCGCAATTATCTTCTATAAGCCAAAGATTATGCACTTTGCAGAAGCTCTTTACCTTTTCAATATCAAAAGGATTTCCCATTGTATGCGCAATCATTAAAGCCTTTGTTTTTGAAGAAAGAGCTTTTTTAAGCTTTGAACAATCTAAGTTATATGTTGAAAGTTCAATATCAACAAATACCGGCACAGCGCCATACTGAATAATAGGATTTACAGTGGTTGGAAAAGCCGCGGCAACAGTTATAACCTCATCGCCTCGTTTTATTCTTTTATCCTGAAGCGTTTCAGATGTTAAAGCCATAAATGAAAGAAAATTCGCAGAAGAGCCTGAATTTACAAGCAAAACACTTTTTGCACCAAGAAAATCCGCAAGCTCTTTTTCTAATTTCTCGGCAAATCTGCCCGCTGTGAGCCAAAATTCAAGTGAAGAATCAACAAGATTAACAAGCTCTTTTTCATCAAAATAGCGGCCGGCGTAATTAACCCTTGTTTTTCCCGGAACAAATTTTGCTTCCTTAAATGATATTTTATAATAATCTTTTACCTTCTTTAAAATTTCATTTTTAATATATTCCTTTTCTTCGCTCATCTTTATACTCCTATTAAAATAGTATCATCAAACTTAAGCTCAAAATACTTTAAGCGCCCTTTATCCCGAATAATGCAGTTGATTTTTAAAAATCATTGTAGGGGGTTGATTTATCAAGCCCGCTTTATCAAGTTTGCTAGCACTTAAGCGGGGGCTGTCCAAAAAGGGGTAGCCCCCCCTACATTATCCTCTCCTGTATATGTTTTATTAATTTTAATTGCATTCTCCGGGTTTATTATTTCCATATTTTTTATTTTCTCTCCTCTTTTAGCACCAAGTTATAATCATACTAATATAAAATAGCGTAATTATAGGATTACGACAAAGCTCAGAGCGGCGGCGCGGCTTGTTCGTGTCCGCTGGAGCGCCTTGTTAGGCCTTTAATAAATGCACGCATCAAGTATGGAGAGAACCTCTTCCATGACTCCATCGGAAGCCCTCCCTATACGTTTAGCCTTGCGTGCGTTAAAATCGATCGACTTGATCTGCTCAATCATGACGAATCCGGCGACACTGGGGTCATTCACAACTGCCACATGGAATGGGAAACCCCTATCTGTGTTGGTTAAGGGGCACACGATGGCAAGTCCCGTATGTTCGTTGAACAAGGTATTGCTCACAACCAGGGCAGGCCGGCGGCCTCTCTGCTCGTGGCCAGCCTGCGGGTCGAAGGTCACGGAAACGAAGTCGCCTTTTCTTGGAACGTAAGATTTCATTTACCACGCCTCACTGCCGACTGCTCCCCCCCAATCAATTTCCCCTGTCTTGTAATTCTTAGGGATGCGTGACACCAATTTTTTCAGGCTCTGTTTACCACGTATGCGCCTTGCGGGGGCGATGACAATCACGCCATCCCGTGCCGTGACATCTACGTCATCACCAACCGAAATGCGCGCCTCCTCAAGCACATGCTTGACAAGGCGGAGCCCCTGACTGTTGCCCCATTTTTGAACCTTCGTAAGTATATCAGCACCTCCTGTGGCTATCCTAAGTATAGCCCACGGAAAACATTCTGTCAACACGCACAGGCCGAATTGCCTCATATAAAAAGTAATCCTAGAATAAGTCTCTGCCTCATAAAGAATGTACCCCTGAGAGGTGATATTTTTTATGAGCAAATCCTCAAAAAAAGAATATCTTAAGAAGATTAGTTTGCGTTATCATAAGAGCAAGTAAAAAAAAATTTTAGATGAGTTTTGCAAATAATCTGGAAATCTGCCCGGATGTTTAACCTCATAGCGAGCATTTAATTCAGCAGCTTTTAAGGGAGAAATTAATTCCCATCTTTTATTCGCTCCTAATTTTAATTGTAATTAAAATTTATAAAGAATGCTTCTCATCTTCAAGAAAAATTTTATATAGCTTGCAAACCTTCAACATTACTTCTTTGGTGAAATTTGCTACTTGCCAAAATTGTCTCAAATCATAATCACCATTCGCAACTTTATATACCCAAGCTCCAAAAAGTTTATCTGGTTTATCTATGAAAATAATTAAAATTGACATTCCACCGGCTGGATGATTATTTATTTGATATATTATAAACTTACTTTTATAATAATCTTTATTAAAAGAATCTAATCCATAAACATCTACACCTAATTTATCAGACTCAAGCGTGATTTGAGGACTTGCTATTCCTTCATTTGTACCTTTTATATAGCCATTTAAAGCCTTTCTTAAATGTAAAACATAAGGATTTTTATAAGCCTCATAACATCTCTCAAGATCTTCCTTGCTAAATTTTAATTCTTTAATATCATTTATATTTTCATTTTTTACCGGCATACGAGTTAATTTATCATATTTTATATGACGACTACCTATGCCTCCATACTTATATCTAAAATTAGTCTGATAAATAAAAAAACTTAAAATGATTAATAAAATTACTAAAATGACTTTTTTAGTTAATGTAAATTTCATTGCATTTTTTCTCCTTCAATATCTCTCATTTTTCTCTCCTCTTTTGACACTTCAACTTTAATACTGCGGCTTTATTTAAATATTTTTACAAATCCTTTGTCGCAATATCTTTTTATTCAGATTGGTGTTTCCTGTTTTTTCACCTCTTCCCCATTATTCTTTGTTTTGTGTTATAAATCCCGCCCAAGAACTCT
>JACPDS010000132.1 GCA_016183885.1 Armatimonadota bacterium | reverse complement strand
ATCAACTAAAGGCACTAGAACATAAGCTAATAAAATAGAAATAGATAAAATTATTATAACTGCTTTAATATGAGATGCGAGCAAGATTAATAGAAAAAATAAAAAAAATAAGCTTAATACATATAAAGAAAAATAAAGGCGCTTTAAAAAAAAATCTTTTTCCATAAAAAATATATTATATATATATTAAATTAATCAGGACTTATTTCTCCAAGTTTTTTCTCTAAAACTTGTTTTATTTTTTCTTCTAAAGAACTAGGAGAAATATTTGATTTAGCGATAAAATCCACCGCCCCTAGTCCCTTAACTTTGTCAAGCAGATTATCTTGAACTAAATTAGAAAGGAAAATAACCGGGAGATCCCTAAATTCACTTTGAGCTTTAAGCTGACGGCAAACTTCAAATCCATCCATACCCGGCATTAAGACATCTAAAAGAATTAAATCTGGTTTGTCGGCATTAGCTTTATCAATCCCTTCTTTTCCCGTAGAAGCAATATCTACTAAAAATTCTTTTTTTAATTTATTAGCCCACATTTTAGCGATTACTAAATTATCTTCAACAATTAAGATTTTAAGTTTTCCGATCTCTTTTTTAGCCGCTAATTCAAAATTAATCTTAGAGCCTCTGCCCATTTGAGATTCAAGCCAAACCCGCCCATTATGTAATTCTATGAGTTTTTTAGCGATTAAAAGCCCCAAACATTGATCCTGGCGATTTGCCAATTCAGGAATTAAAGATTTATAAAAAGGCTGAAAAAGTTTGGGAATTTCTTCAAGAGGAATTCCCGCTCCGTTATCTTGAATAAATACTTGCCATGAAATTTCTTTTTTAATTATATTTATTTGCAAGGAAGAGCCTAAGGGTGAAAAATCGATTGAATTAAGCAAAAGAAAATAAATAGCTTGAGATAAAGCTTCGTTATCTCCTCTAATTACAGGATTTTCATCATCTGATTTAAAATCGATTTTTAAATTTTTTTCAGTGATTTGAGGTTCCATTTTCTTTACCACTTGAACAATTAGATTTTTTAAATTAAGATCTTGCCGGTTGATTTTCCATTGATTATATTGAATACGCACTATACTGGTAGCATTATTAGTTAAATTTATCATATCTTCATAACTTTTTTTAACCGCCACAACGCATTCTTTCTGTTCCTCGCTGAGAGCTCCCACATCTCCTTCTAAAAGTAAGGATGAATAACCCCCGATTACGGTTAAACCTGCTCGGATATCATGTAAATAAGTGGAAAGAAATTCAAATTCATCATAATCTTTCCCATCTCGAATAATATCTGCCAAGAGTTTACTCCTTGATTAATATTAAAATTTTAAAATCATTTCCTTTTTTATTGAAAAATACTTCTTTTTTAGATTCATTTATCATACCCCCATTTTTACTATCTCAATTTCATCCGCGCGGAGTTTTTCTTCTTGAGCTCTGCGTAAATCTTCAACTATTTTTGCGGCGACATCTTTAACTAAATCAATTTGCCTGATAGCCTGAATACTTTCTCTAATTACTCTTTGAGCAAAAAAAACCAAAAAAATCAATCCTATATTAGTTAAAAGTAAAATTATGGTAATAACTATTAAGAGATTTATAATTGAATGCAGATTATAAAACTCATTTTCAACAGTTTGAAAAGGCACATTTTGAGGTAAATTTTCCTGGGGCAGACGAAATGCGAAAAAATACATAGAATATATAGCAAAATTCAACATTTTTTATAAATTCTCTACCAATTAGAAATTACCTGCATTGGCAAAGAATCGCCATTGGGATTTATTTTTACAGTTAAATAATTTAAGGCTTGATCAAAATGAAGAGATACGCCATTATTAGCTAAAATAGTTTTTCCTTGAACCGAACCAAAAATTTCCGAGTCTTGAGCTATAGAAACATCAGCCTTTCTGGCATATAAAGCATAATAAGCCCGATTCCCCCCCGAAAGTTTAACGGAATTTGCGCTATCGGTTCCGTAAAAAACTAAATTGGTAGATTTATTAGTCCTATTTTGAATAACTCCATTGGCAATATCCATATTCCCGGTAAAATAAATTAAAGTAGGAGCGCTTGAACTTGAAGGAATATTTATTTTTCCTCCGTTTGTAAGATTAATATTTCTAAAAACATAAACCCCGGGGCTGAGATTTAACGTTCTTTCATCAACGCTGAGATCTTTATAAACTCCGGGTGATAAAAAAGACTGCCCATTTCTTGTATAATTCATATTTTGAGTTCCTTCCGCGGCGTTAATCTGCGTTAGATTGGCCTGGTTAGGAGCGGCTAATTTACTTCCTGAAATATTTACCAACCCGGAAATTAAAATAGCCGTGTTTGGATCTCCATTTACTCCCACATAAATATTCCCGGAAATTTGAGTTCTATTTCTAACTGTTCCTGAAATATTTACCACCCCTGCCGAAACAGCGTTTGTTTTAATATCTCCATATTTATTTTGCCTCGTATTCCTATAATTTCCTAAAATAGAATTAAAGCTATCAGAAAAAAAACCAGGTTTAATGGTAATTTGAGAATCGGCAAAAAGAGGAGATTTAAAAAGCTCAACTCCCGGCACGGTAAAAATTATTTCCGCATTTTGAGTATTATTGTTATACGCCCCTATAGAAACTAAATGCATGGAGCGCGCGGGAACAATTCTTCCGCTCCAGCCGGAAACAGAGACGCTTTCTCCTAAATTATTGGTAGAATAAGCAATTCCTAAGGTTTTATCAAATGTTAAAGTATATTCTCCTTCATTATTAGGCAGAACTTTCTCGTTAAAACCGGTATTCCAGTAAAGATTATCTTTTAAATTATATAAAGCATCCGCTAGACCCGCTTGAGCAGATTGTAAAATTTTTCCCGATTGACTTTGAGAAGCAACAATTTTTAATCCAACTTGATTTATGCTTACAAAAGCAAAACATATAGTTACTAAAAAAGTAATTACTAAAATAGTAATAATAAAAATTGAACCTTTAATTTTTTGGGTAGATTTCAGCATAAATCTCCATATTATTAATTTTATTTGAATATAAATTTTTAGAGGCTAAAGTTAATTTCACTAAAGGCGGCGCAATATTTATATTAAAATCATCTATATAAAAAGCCTTTTGATCTCCGGTTCCGTCGCAATAATTAATTAATTGAGCGCTGGTTAAAGGGCTAACGGGTCCCGGTTGATAAACAGCTCTCCTTATAAGCGAAGAATTTTTGCTTAATAAATAATAAATTACATAATAAATATATTGGGCATTTCCATTAAGATCGGTTTGAAAATTATTTTGATAATAAGGAATTTGAAAACTTACAGCTTTGGGGAAACTGGCGCTATTTTCTGTGAAGCTATAAATGCTGGAATAAGTCATTTCTTCTCTCATCTTATTAATTCCCACTAAAGCATTAAGCTGAACTTCATTTTTTGTATCTAAAACTTTCCAATAATTTAAAGTTAAAGCTAGAATAGCATAAATTATCCCTGATAAAAGCAAAGCAATAAAACTGGCTACTAAAACTTCTATTAAAGTAAAAGCTTTCATAATTTTACCTGTAAGCTTTCTAATTTAAAATTTTTGTTCATTTTAGATTCTTCCCAGGTTACGGTAATTAAAATATCCTTTAAATTTGAATTTAAACTGGAAACCGTTATATTATAGCTAAAATCCTGCGTATAATTTACCCCATTTTTTATTCCCGAATAAATTGATGTCCCTGAAAAAGATAAAATACTGTCAAAATTCATTGCGCGTAATCCTTCTAATTTATTCCGAGCTAAGGTGGAAGCTAAAATTAAATTTTCCATAGATTTATTAGTTAAAGTGCTGGCGGGGAAAACGCTAATAATAAAAAATACGCAAATTAATAATAAATACATCGCTATCAGCGTTTCTATTAAAGTTACCTCTCGCAAGTTAGTTACCCCTTGAGCCACTTTCATCATGGCATCATCCATTAAAGTAATCATCCCTTCTTCTTTGCCGACTTTAATTAAACTTGCGCTATCCGCATGGGTTGTAAAAACCTGCCTAACTTTATCGCTTATCAATAAAACTTCCGATATAGCCGCTCGTCCCGCATAACCTGTGTTATGACAGGCTGGGCAACCTTTGCCCTCAAAAACTTTGGCGGGCGATAAATAAGCCATCCCAAAAACAGCTTCCCATTCATTAGTTTTTAATTCGCGTTCTTCTTTACAGTTAGGGCAAATTACTCTAATTAATCTTTGAGCAATAATTGCCCTTACCGCAGAAGCAACTAAAAACGGAGGGATGCCCATATCTACTAAACGGGTTAAAGCGGTAGGAGCATCATTGGTATGAAAAGTGCAGAGCACTAAATGACCTGTTAAAGCGGAATGTATAGCCATTTCCGCGGTTTCTAAATCGCGGACCTCTCCTATTAAGATAATATCCGGGTCCTGGCGAAGAATAGCCCTTAAAGAAGTGGCAAAATTTAAACCTACTTTCTGATGAATCTGGACTTGATTAACTAAATCCATCTGATATTCTACCGTGTCTTCCACAGTAACGAGATTTTTTTCAATGCTGCGCAGTTGACTGCAAATCGAATAACAGGTACTGCTTTTTCCAGAGCCGGTAGGACCGCAGATAATCATCATTCCATAAGTTTGTTCAATAGCCTTTTTAATTCTTGCTAAATTTTCTTTACAAAAACCTATTTTATCTAAAGTGCGCACTCCGGTTTTTTTATCTAAAATTCTAATTACTATTTTTTCTCCGTGAATTAAGGGCAAAGTGTTAATTCTTAAATCAATTAAATTGCCTCTAATTCTAATTTCTGTTCTTCCGTCTTGAGGAAGTCTTCTTTCGGTAATATCCATTCCGGCTAGAATTTTTACTCTGGAAATTAATGCCGCATGCAAAGAAATCGGCAAATTAAGAAATACTCTTAAAACTCCGTCAATGCGAAAACGGATTAAAAGTTCATTATGGGTAGGTTCGATGTGAATATCGCTGGCTTTAGATTGGATAGCTTGAATTAAGATCTCATTTACTAAATTAATTACCGGAGCTTCTTGACTTAATCTTTTTAAACCAGCTTCATCCCCTAAATCTAAAATATTCTTTTCGGCTAGTCTCTTTAACCCCGCGTCTAAAGTTGTTTTTGAAGAATAATATATATTTATAGTGCGTAAAATATCATCCCCTGTAGAATGCACAATATTCAGTTCTTTTTTCGCTAAATCTTTTATTTTTCCTATTAAAATAGTATTATAAGGATTAGATATTGCTATTGTTAAGACATTATTTTGCAAATTGACCGGAACAATTTTATTTTCCATGCAAAAATTTTGATCGGGCAATAAATCCATAGCCTCTCTTTCTAAAATACACTCGGAAAGCTTAAGATGAGGAACGCCGTAAAATAACTCTAAAAGCTGTCCTAATTCCTCTTCGGGAATCAACTTGTCTCTTAAAATTATTTCTTCGATAGATTTCCCGGAAGTTTGATATTCCTCCTTAAGTTTCTCCCATTTTTCTTCATCAATTAATTCTGTGGAAATTAAGGCTTCGCCAAAATGTTCTAATTGTTCTAAATTTTCTAAAGTCATTTTTATCTCCCCTTTTTATTTAAATTTAAAATTTAATAATTAAAAGAGTAAAATCATCTCTAAGATTGCGGCGGGTGAATTTCTGCACTAAAGTATGAATTTTATTAGTTAAATCTAAAGGATTAATATCATTATATTTTTCAATTATCTCTAATAAACGTTCTAAACCAAAAATTTCTCCGCTGCGGGAACGAGCTTCGGTAATCCCATCGGTATATAAAATTAAAAGATCACCGGAAGAAAAACTAATTTTCCTTTCTTCAAATTTAATATTTTGTTCAATTCCAATTAAAATTCCATCCGCATTTAAGAATTCTACTTTTTTTACCTTATTCCTATATAAAATAGGAGGTTCATGGCCGGCTAAACTATAAATAATCTCTTTTTTTTCTAAATCTATAATTCCATAGAAAAGACTAATAAATTTTCCCGCTTCAGTTTCAGGATAAATTAAATTATTTACTAAACGAAGGACTTCCGAGGGTGGAAATTCTGTATAAGCTAAAGATTTTAACATATATTTTCCTCTTGCGGTATAAATAGCCGCTTGAGTTCCTCTTCCTGAAACATCGGCGATAACAATTGCAAAATGTTTTTTATCTAAGGGTATCAGGTCATAATAGTCTCCGGAAAATTCTGCGGTAGGAATATATTTATATCCTAGTTCTATCCCTGAAATCTTAGGTAATTTAGATGGTATAAAACTGGATCTGATGATTTGAGTAAAAGATAATTGTTCCTGATAAAGCTTGGCATTTTCAATTGCCATGGCTGATTGGTTAGCCAAAGTGGTTAATAAATTAATTTCATTTTGAGAATAATAATAAATCTCTTTTAAATAAATATTTAAAAGCCCTAATATCTCTTCCTTAGCCTTTAGGGGCACGGAAAGAATAGTTTTTAAATTATCTTTTTTTACGCTTTTAGGAAATTTATAAGAGAATTCATCTTCTTTTAAATCTAATAAAATCATCGGACGTTCGGTTTTTATGGCGATTCCGGCCACGCCTTCTCCAATTTTAATTTTTTGATTATAATGATGTTTCCCTAAACCTTTTGAGCTTTTAATGCTTAATTCTTCTTTTGTTTCATCTATAAGCATAATAGAGCAGGCATCAGCCTTCATTACTTTCATAATATTAAGAGTAATTTTATCTAAAACTTCTTCAAGTTCTAAAGAAGAAGTAAGAGCTTTGCCTACTTCAAATAAAGTAGCTAATTCTTTGACTTTATCTTTGATAACCTTATAAAGTTTGGCATTTTCCAAAGAAACTACAGCTTGATTAGCAAAATTTCTAAGCAGTCGAATTTCTTGAGGTTTAAATTGATAACCTTCTTCGGCAAAACAATTGATGATCCCGATAATATCTTTTTTAAAGATTAAAGGAACCGATAAAATTGATTTGCGTTCTTGAAGATTAGCGGCTTGTTCAGTTATAGAGCGTTCATTCCTGCTTAAGTAAAAAATAGCGGGACGCTTTTTTAAAACAGCCGCTTTAGCAATTTGATTTTGCAAATTATATTCTAATAAATTAGGAGAAACGCCTTGAGAAGTTTTTATTTCAAATTGTTTTTTAAAATCATCCCAAATCAATAAAGAACAAGCGGAAGTATGGATTAATTTCACTGTTTTATCAACAATTAAGTTAAATACTTTTGGCAAATTTAATGTTCCGGTAAGATTAGTGGAAATTTGATAAAGAGCTTTTAGTTGATTAAAATTCTCTTCCAGCTGCGCGACCAATTTTGCTCTTTGCAAAGCAACAGAAATTTGTATGGCTAAAGTCATAGACATTCTAATTTGCGAAGAAGTAAAATAATGAGCTCCTTTTGAACTATCTAAATATATTATCATGTTTAAATCTTCTTTAAATATTATAGGAATAATCAGACAAGAACTTGTTGGAAGAATATTAAAGAGTTTCTCAAAGGGAGAACAATCCGGCGGAACGCTGGAAAACGCCAAAGGTTTGCCTGCTTTTAAGGTATCCCAAATTTCTCCTTCAATATGAGTTAAAGGCAGGCGAAAATAAGAGAAAAATTCTTTTTGGTCTGAAGAAAGTCCAAAGGTATTTTTAACTGTAAATTCATTAGTCTTTTCATCTAAAATTAAAATTAATGCCCGGTCGATTTCGGTAAGTTTAATCAGTTGTTCCAAACTTAATTTAATTACTTCGTTAAAATTTAAATTTTGTCCAATAGCCCGGGCAGATTTATATAACATAATAGCTTCTTTAGCCTTATGTTGTTCTAATTCGAAAAATTGAAGATTTTCTATGGCTAAAGCGGATTGGGAAGCAAAAACATATAAAAGATCTACTTCAAAATCGTTAAATTGCCTATGTTTTCGATCATATATATTCAAAATCCCTTTTACTTTATCTTTAATAACTAAAGGTATGCCTAAATAAGAATTTATTTTTTTATAAAATCCATCGCTATTATTGCTTCTTTCCAAATTATTTCCCGGTTGAATTTGTTCTTCATTTAAATCTAATCCTCTAAATACTCTGGTAATTATATTATTATCTTTAATTAAATATAAACTTCCATCGGTAGATTTAGTTAAATTTAAACTCAAATCTAAAATTAAATTTAATAATTGATCTAAATTTAAAGCAGAGGTTAAAGCCTTTCCAATCTGAATAAAATAAGAATATACTTCGTTTTTAAATTTTTCCAGTTCCTGATTTTTATTTTCAGTTTCTTTTGCAAGTTTTAATCGTTCAATAATTAAAGCAATTTCATAAGCTAAAGAAGCGGTAAAATCAACTTCTTCCGGCAAAAAATGATGTATATTTTTAACAGTAAAAAGATGTAAAACTCCGTTTACTTTTTCCCCTATTTTTAATGGGAGAGAAAGCAAACTTTTTAAATACATTTTTTTTGTAGATTTTTTAACCAGCCGGGAATCTTTAGAAATATCGGATGAAATTAACGGCTCTCCGGTTGAAGCTACTATTCTTGATACCTCATCTTTTAAAATAAATTTAAATTTTTCAATTCCTTTTAAAGATTTTAAAATGGACGAGCATTCAAAAGCTTTAAAACCTTGAGGATTAATTAAAGTTATCGCGGCATTTTCAATTTTAGTAAATTGAATAATTTTTTTTAGAATAATTTTAAGTAATTCAGAAATAGAATAAGCGCCTTCATTTAACAGAGGGATTTCCTTTAATAGATTATAATTAATAAATTCCTTTTTTTCTAAATGATCCAATCTAATAAAATTAGGAATTAATATTTGAAGTTCCTTAATATATTCTTTAAATTTTTCTTCCAATAAAACAGGATTTTTATAATAAAGTTGGGTTAATTGTTTAGAATTAGGAAGCGAAGAGATAGAAGATAAATAATTTGATGGAGTGGAAGAATTTGCTAGAAACTGGCCCAGGAATCCTATTAGAAAAGTTTCTCCTTTAATAATTGGGAAATAAATATTTTCCAAGCCCAAAAAACATTTAAATCTGTAATTTTTTCTGGTTTTTAAGACTTTTTGAAAAGATTTTTGATGTTCTATAAAACATTTTTTTTTATAAGATATTGCTTCGCAAAAATTATTTAAACAAAAAGAAGGAGAAATTGAAATGCCTTTTAAATTTAAAACAGTTAACGGAACAGGAGAACAAAGATTAAAAATTTTTAAGAAATTATAAAATTCTTCTTTAAAAATAGAGTTCTTATTAAAATGAGGAGACGGTAAATATAACATTTTCCTTAAAAAAATAAAAAAAATTCGCTTTCAGGCAAACTTTTTTTATTTATAAGAAATATCTTAATTTTTAATCCCACGATAAAGCAAAAACATTTCAATTAATTCCTGTTTTTCTATAATCACAAGATTATGATTAATTTTGATTTTCTTTTCTTCAATAAAATACATATTTTATAATTTTATTTTATCATTCTTTTGCCAATTTGTCAAACGAAACTTACCTTTGCGGCAATGTAAAATTTTTGTGTAATTTCAAGGTAAATTTAATAAAATTATAGAATAAATTACAATATTTAAAATTTATGAATATGAAAATGAAAATATTATTTATAGCTTTTTTATCTTTAATATTTTTAATAATATTAGGGCTTATTTTTCATAATCCATATCGGGAGCTAAAAAATATTAATTCTAAAGGCAAAGTTATTGTCGCTTTTGGCAATAGTATTACTGCTGGATTCGGCATTGATAAATCAAAAGCCTTTCCTCGGCTTATAGAAGATAAATTAGGAGAAAAAGTTATAAATTCAGGCATCTCTGGGAATACTACCGAAGATGCCTTAAGACGAATTGAAAAAGATGTTCTTCAATTTGAGCCTAAGATTGTTTTAGTTGAACTTGGCGGTAATGATTTTTTACAGCAATTCCCGAAGCAAACCACCCAAATTAATCTTGAAAAGATTGTGGATATAATACAAAAAGAAGGGGCAATAGTTATTTTAATCGGCGCGCCGAGTTTAGGAGGAAGTTTATATTTTAAAAGGACTTATCGCTCATCCTAGTTTAATGTTTGATTCAATTCATCCCAATGAAAAAGGCCATCAAATTATTGCTTGGAGAATTTTAAAAGTTTTAATCCCGATATTAAAGTTAAATAGAAAATTTAGATAATTTTTTTTTGTATTAGTATAATGTTTTTTACGGATATGCTCCAATTCTTATTGCCGCAGCTAAGGCTGATTGGGCTGCTACGGCTGTTTGGGCAGCTGTGGTTGTGGATGATCGCGCTGTTTGAGTTGATTGGCGAGCTGCAGTTGTGGTTGTTTGCAATGTTTGAGCCGCTTGGGTGGATGTTGCTCTTGCCGCCGCCGCTAATATTGCTGATTGAGTGGCCGCAGTTCGGGCTGTTTGCGCTTGAGTAGCCGCAGTTTGGGCTGTTTGCGTTAAAAGAGAGGCTCTTGTTGCGGCTCTTGTCGCGGCTGATATGGCAGCAGCTGTTCCTAAGCGTGCCGCTGTTTGCGCGGCTCTTGCTGCGGCTAATTGGGCTGCCGCGGCTGTTTGCGCGGCTCTTGTTGCGGTTCTTTGTAATTGCGCCGCTTGAGCGGCTGATAATCTTGCTGCTGCTGTCAGCGTTGCGGCTGTTCTTGCAGCCTGCCGCGCCGCTAATCTTGCTTGCGTTAAATTTTGAAGCGCTAATTGAGCGGCAGCTTGAGCTCTTGCCGCCGCCGCCGCGGCAGCTTGAGCGGTTACTTGGGCTATCTGAAGATTTGTTAAAGCCAGTAGCTGGGCAGGGGTTAATATTCTTCCTCCGTTGGTACCCATTACTTCTATTATTCCCACTCCGGAAATATATTGGGGCATATTAGGTGCAAGACCTAAATAAGAATGGAAACTGCCGCTGCATGCAACTGTGTAAGAAGCAGGATTTACGGCATTAGTATAACCATTTACATAAGTACTGGATCCGGCGGAAGGGCAGGTGGGCATATTATTAAGATAAGACGGAGCTAGATTAACCAGAGTATTTGGATAATTTCCTCCGTTATCTATTGAACTCATTTCTAAAGCGGTGGAAATGGTTTTTAAATTACTTTTGCAGCTTGATTCTTGCCCTTGAGCTCTTACCCGGGTAATAACAGGAATAGAAGCAGAACCTAAAATAGCGGTCACTAAAATAGCGACTGCTATTTCAATTAAAGCAAAGCCTTTAACTTTTTTTCTTGAAACTTGTATCTTTCTCAACCCTTTTTACCTCTTTCTATAATAATTTATACCCGATTATTTTTTTTTTAGACATTTTCAATTAATTGCAAAATAAATTAAAAAATAGGGGTTAATGCAAGCTAAAAAAACAAAATCGAAAAAAATTAAGTTTGATATAAATAGTATGGCTCCCCTCTTAAAATGGGGCGCAAAAGTTAAGATATATATGCACCTCTCTTTAATTCCTATACTAAGTTGCAATCACAGATATATTAATGAGGTTGTCTCCAAATCCCTGTAGGGGTTTGATTTATCAAACCCGCTCTATTAACCTTGATGCTGGCACTTAAGCGGGTTCAATAAATTGAACCCCTACAAATTAAGCCCCTACCCTCCTTTTTGGACAGCCCCCTACAATGATTTTTAAAAATCAACTGCATTATTTGAGATGAAATGAATTGTTTTTCTATTTAATTTAAGCTATAATAAACTTAAGGAGAAGTAAATGAAAATTGAAGGTCCGCAATTTTTTGGTTATGACCGTCAGTATATTCAAGTAGTCCGTCAAGAAACTCCAAGAAGCATCAAGCCTAATATTTTTCGAGACTTAGATAATAATGTTACTATGGCTTTGCTTTTAACTGATGCAGTTTCTCTTTCCCCTGAAGCCTTGGAGATTTTAAAAGTATTAAAGAAAAAAATGGAGCAGACTTCTCTTGATTTTGCTTTAGCTTTAAAAGATGAAGAAATCTTATATGATTTTAAAAAACTGCAGGAATTGTTAAATCGCGAAAAACCTAAAGAAAATAAGGACCCTAAAACACAAAAATTTCAAGAACCCGCTCATGAAATTGTTCTGCCTTTAGGAAAAGGAGAGAGGGAGAAAAAAGAACCTAAATCAGGCGCTTATTCTCCTTTAAGGGAAAAAATCAGCCAAATAATAGTTTATTTTCCTTCTTCAGAAATTAAAGAGAAATTAATTAAGGAATTAGAAGTATTGGGAGATAAAATTATTGATACCTGCAAGAAATTTGGAGTAAGAATTATTGTTTTAGAAGGGAATCAAGTGCTTTCTAATTTAAAAATTGCCGGAATTCAAGTAGTAGCTAAAGGAGAAAAAACTTTTGACGGAAGAGACTGGGATACTGTTCGAGGATTATACGATTCTGACCGCCGTTTGATTGTTTTAGGCGAAGAGCAAATTGGGCTTAAAAACCGCTCTACTGCCCGCCATGAATTTGCACATGCTTTTGACCATACTTTTTCTACTCAAAATAATCGCCGCCTCCCTCTTTCGGTTCAGCTTTGGAATTTATTTAGAGAAACCAGAAAAGAAGTTATAAGTGAATATGCAAATACTAATCCGGCTGAATATTTTGCCGAATCGATAGAAGAATTTTTTAATTCTCAAGGAGAAAAAAAATTAAAAGATAAAGATCCTCAAATGTATCAGTATTTATCAGCTCTTTTTACTTCTTAAAAATTAAGCCGAAAAAATAAGTTGATTTCCCCCTTTCCCTTTAGCTTCTTTTAACATTTGCAAGGCAAGA
Source organism: Armatimonadota bacterium (assembly GCA_016183885.1). GTDB lineage: Bacteria > Vulcanimicrobiota > JACPDS01 > JACPDS01 > JACPDS01 > JACPDS01. The sequence goes on along the minus strand of JACPDS010000132.1, from coordinate 1,177 downwards.
TTATATAATTCTTCTTCCGATTTTACATCTTGAGGAAAATTGGTTATTCCTAAACTTATATTAATATTAATTTTTTTATCTAAGGGCTTAGCGAATATTCTTAATCCAACCGCCATCCTAATGCGTTCGGCAATTAAAATAGCGCCTTTTTTTTCAGTTTGAACTAAAATTACAGCAAAATTATCTTTATCTAATCTGGCAATTACATCGGTTTCTCGAGCCTGAACTTTTAAAACTTCGGAGAATTCTTTTAAAATTAAATCTCCAACGGGCATTCCGTAAGTATCATTATATTTTTTTAAATGATCGATATTTATTAAAATTAAGCCTAAGTTAAAATTATAACGTTTAGCTCTTTTTAATTCCTCGTTTAAACGTTCTTTAAAATAAAAATTATTATAAAGACCGGTTAAATCATCGGTTATGCCTCCGGCAATAGTATAATGGAAGCGATAAGCAAAGCTTAAAGTAATTGAAGCAAGTTTGGCAAATAAAGAAAAAAATTCTAAATCTTCATCGCTGAAAGCTTGCTTTTCTTTTCCGCCTAAATAAAGAACTCCATAAAGTTCATTTTGAAAAAATAAAGGAGCTATTAAAACCGAAGGCTCATTAAGGATTAAACTGTTTAATTCTAAATTTTCAATTAATATTTCCCCTTGATCAATTTTTAAAGGTTTTAAATTTTCCGCTACCCATCCTACCGCTCCTTCACCTAATTGAAAGGTTAAATTCTTAAAATATTCTAAATAAGGAGTGGCAGAAACCTCAGGGAAAAGAATTTTTTTAGCATTAACTTCATCTAAAAGAAAAAGCAGATAAGTTTGGGCTGGAAATAAATTCTGCAAACTTTCTATAATCGCTAAACAATTTTCTTCTATTTGAGTGGAGAAATTTGTATTTTGATAGATTTCCAGGAGTTTAGTAACATTTAATATTTTTTTATCCAGGAGATTAATTTTACTCTTTAATTTTTCCGCTTCTTGTTTTAAATTTGTAGTTGTTTTTTGTTCTTTTTTTTGTGCTAATTGTAAAAGTTCCAGCCCTTGAAATTTTACATCTTCCAGTCCTTCTTTAAGCTGCTGAATTTCTATTTTTTTTTGTTGAATTTCTAGTTGAAGTTTTTTAGAGATAGTTTGCTTTGTTTCTAGTTCATTATTCAGATTTTTAAAAGTTTTAT
>JACPDS010000006.1:1239-6823 GCA_016183885.1 Armatimonadota bacterium | reverse complement strand
AATTGATTTAGATTGGAATAAAGTAAAATTAAAAATTCTTAAGGTAAAAAAAAGCAGTAAAATCAATAAAAAAATTGCTAAAAATATTATCCACCATAATTCTTCGGGAAACTCTTTTCTAAAATTCATACATAATTATATCACATCTTATTTTAATAAAGTAAAGAAGGGAGATAAAATTTCTTTATATAATAGAAGTGCCACTCGCCCTAAAATAACATCGGAAGAGTCTTCTCAAAGGAGATAAATTCTTAAATAAACTATTCCTAATGAATTACTATGGGCACACTTCCTGTTCCGCTGGCGCTGGGGCTATAAATCACTGTAGTTGTTGGAGCGCTTACAGCCTGAGTAGCTTCTCCAGTAATAATCTGAGTAATTGCCCCAATATTTGAGGTTCCAAAAATGCTTTCTACTTGAGAAATGCTGGGATTTTGTAAATCAGCATCTCCCCCTGCAGGAGCTTCACCTTGAGTTTCACCAGCAGCGCTTTGAGCCTGAGCTATTACCGCTTGAACATTAGCAGTAGGCATAGGAGCTACAAACACTCCATAAGCTCCAATAGTGCCCATTTGACCGGCGGGAATTTCCACCGCTTGAGCGCCAATTTGAGCCGATACTACCCCATCAAATACTATTACTACTGTATTTCCTCCTAAACCTTGCTTGGAAACTTTCTCTTGTTCAACGAAAAAATCCGTTCCTCTTGCCGCTAAAACAGCATTAGGAGTAGTAACTTCCACTTTAGAATCTTTCCCTAAAAACTCCTCAACTTTTAATCTGATTTTTCCTGCCCAAAGTTTAAATTGAGCAATTCGAGACTGAGGCGTAATTTTAAATTTAGACATTTCCACGATAGTATTTGAACCGATAGTTAAAACACTTTGATCGGCTAATCGAATTTTAGCTCTAGATTCTTCCATGGTGCGGGCTTTATCTCCATCTTTAAGCATTCTAGACTGCCAAATAGCTTTCCAGTCGGTTTCATTTGATTTTTGACTTTCAACATTGCCAGTTACCTTTACTACTAATTTCCATTCTGATTCTACAGCAAAAACATAGTTAAATAATAAGAAAGTAAAAAATAATGAAATTAATATTATCCTTTTAAAATAATTCATCTTTTCACCTCATAAAATAAATTTTATATATTTTTTCTACTTTTATTTAAAAAATCCTTTAATTAAAATGAACTTTTTTTAAAATTAATTTTAAATTTTTTGTGGCAAAAGAAGGAGCTAAAGAATCAACCACAGACACAAAAAACGGGGTAAGTCTTTTAAACATTTTTACCGTAGGAGCTTTATAAAATTCTTTTTGAAAATCTTTTCCTAAAGGTAAAATAGCGAACATAAATAAAAACAGCCAGATAAGAGGCCAAACTTTTATACAAGCAAATAAACCTCCTCCAATTTGATTAGGCGCTGAAAAAACCACCGCCAGTTTAGCTAAACCATTAATCGCTAAAGCGATTATGTATAAAATTACCCCGATTAAAATAAAAATCAATCCAAATGAAAAATTATAAGCTAATTTTTCATTCCATTTAAATAATTCAATTAAAATTCGAGCTAAATAATGATATAAATGCAGCGTTATTCCTAAATTAATAATTAAAATAAAAATATCGGCGGCTTCTAAAATTAAACCTCTTTTTATTCCGCCGTAAATTATAAGAAAAATGAATAAAATTATTAAAATATCTATCCAGGACATTATTGACGCAAAACTGCTCCTAATTTTTCTTTTAACTTGACTAAAATTTTAGAATTTAGCAAGTCAACTTCTTCCTCTCTTAAAGTATGATCGTCAGCTTGATAAATTAATGAAAAAGCTAAACTTTTATACCCTTCGGGAATTTGACCGCCGAAATATTGATCGAAACAACGCGCTTCTTTTAAAATAAAGGAATCTTCGGATAAAATTAATTCTTCAACTCTTAAAGAAGGTAATTCTTGGGGAACAACTAAAGCTATATCGCGCATAACGGCGGGATATTTGGAGATCAAAGAAAAAACTTTAGGTTTAATTAATTTAAAAAGAAGTTTTAAATCAATTTCAGCTATAAAAATATCTTCGAAGATTCCAAAATTTTCTTTAATTTTAGGCAGAACTTTTCCGCAAAAACCTAAAACTTCATTTTCTTTTTTTATCTCGGCGCTTTGGCCGGGATGTAAAAAAAGAGAATTAATTTTAGAAAATTCCGCTTTTAAATTTAATTCCCGAAATAAAACTTCTAAGATCCCTTTTAAAGTATAAAAATCTGTCAAATTCCCCTGAAAATTCCCTGAAAGAGCTAAAGTTAATACTTTACTTTCTTGAAAAAATTTTTGATAAATTTTGCTTATTTCAAAAATACTAATATCAATATTATTTAAATTTAAATTATAAGAAATTATTTGCAGGAGCTGTATTATTGGTGAATTTCTTAAAAATTCTTGTTCTAAACTTAAAGGATTAAGCACTTTAATTAAATGATCGAATCCTAAATTAAACTTTTCTAAATTTTCTTTAGAAGTTAAACTGTAGGAAATTACTTCTGATAATCCTAAACGCGCTAAAATTTCCTTAGTTTTATTTTCAAAGCTGGCTAAAGGATTATTTTTCCCTAATAAAGTTTTGCCCTTAGGCAGGCTAAAAGGAATAGACTCATAATTATTTAACCGGGCAATTTCTTCAATTAAATCAATTTCTTCTTTAATATCTCCTCGAGATGAAGGAACTTTTACCAAATAATTGTCCTCAGATTCTCTTTTCATTTCAAAACCCATCTTTTGCAATTTATTCTCCACTTCTTCCGGTTTTAATTTTATTCCCAAAATTCTATCGATTTGAGAAATTCTAAAATTAATTCTTAAGGGTTTCGGGGGAATACTGGAAACTTGAATTTTTTCCCCTATAACTTCAAATCCTATTTTATTTTCCAATAATTCCACAAATCTAAAAGAACCCCGCTCTACACTCCAATAATTTAATCCCTTTTCAAAACGCCGTGAAGATTCACTGCGAATACCTAATTTTAAACTGTTTCTCCTAATTAAACTAGAATTAAATAAAGCCGATTCTAATAAAATATTTTTTGTTTTAAGAGAAATTTCAGTATCTTTCCCCCCCATAATACCTGCTATTGCAATCGGGGTTTTAGCATCGGCGATTACTAAAACGCCGGAATCAAGCTTATGACTTTCTCCTGTAATAGCAAGAATTTCTTCCCCCTCTTTAGCTTTTCTTACTATAATTTTTTTGTCCGCTATTTTATCATAATCAAAAACATGTAAAGGCTGTCCGGTTTCTATCATTACATAATTAGTTAAATCTACCAGATTATTCACGCTTCTTATACCGGCATTTATTAAGCGAGCCCTTAACCATAAAGGAGAAGGTTTAATTTCTATATTTTTAATCACCCGGGCGATATAACAAGGGCAATCTTCAAAATTTTCAATTTCCACTTTAATTAATTCATCTGATTCATGAACTGATTTTAAAGCTTCTAATTTCATTTTAGGAATTTTTAATTCTTGATTTAAAATAACCGAAACTTCCTTAGCTATCCCAAAAATACTTAAACAATCGGAACGATTGGCAAAAATCTCAAAATTTAAAATAGTGTCATTTAACAAAAAAAGCTTGGCTATATCTTCGCCGATATGCGTATCAGAAGGAAGAAGCATTACCCCTTCTCTTTCTTCCTGAGGCAGGTCTTTAATATTTAATCCCAATTCCCGCGCCGAACACATCATCCCTAAAGAATCTATTCCTCTTAAATTAGCCTTCTTCATTAATGTTCCATCGGCTAAAATTGCCCCCTCCTTAGCCAAAGGAATCTTATCTCCTATTTTTACATTGGAAGCGGCGGTAATAATAGGCAGAATTTCTTTTCCTATATTTACTTGAGCAATTCTTAATCTATCGGCATTAGGATGAGCTTGTAAATTAATAATTTCTCCGGCTGCAATTCCCGAAGCCTTGGAATTTAATTTAATTATTTCATCAATACTTAATCCAAAGCCGTTAAATAACTCTACTAATTTTTCATCCGCAAGATCAATTTCCACATATTCTTTTAACCAGCTTAAAGGCACGCGCATAACTTACAAAATTTCTCCTTAAATTAAAGCAAAATTAAAACTGTCTTAAAAAACGCAAGTCATTTTCAAAAAACAAGCGGATATCATTAATTCCATATTTTAACATGGCAATTCTTTCAATCCCCATTCCAAAGGCAAATCCGCTATATTTTTCCGAATCATAATTTACATTTCTGAAAACCTGAGGATGAATCATTCCTGAACCTAAGATTTCCAGCCATCCTGAATAATGACAGGCTTTACATCCTTTGCCAATACATAAAAAACAATCAATTGACATTTCAGCGCTAGGTTCAGTAAAAGGAAAATAAGCCGGGATAAATTTGGTCTTACGCTCTTTTCCAAAAAAAGCGGCCGCAAAAGCGGTTAAAATCCCCTTTAAATCGGCAAAACTAACTTCTTTGTCAGCCATAAATCCTTCCAATTGATGAAACATCCATGAATGAGTGGCATCTACGGCATCGCGGCGATAGCATTTCCCGTAAGAAACAACTCTTAAAGGAGGCTGACGCTCCCGCATTACTCTAATTTGCACCGGAGATGTATGGGTGCGCAATAATGTTTTTTCTTCCAAATAAAATGAATCCCACATATCCCGAGCCGGGTGATCTTTTCCAATATTTAAAGCTTCAAAATTATAATAATCGCTTTCAATTTCAGGACCGTCTACTACCTCAAATCCTAAGCCAATGAATATTTCTATGATTTCTTGAGCAACTAAAGTTAAAGGATGAAAATGACCAATTGAAAATCTTTTTCCCGGGAAAGTAAGATCTAAAACTTCTTCTTGAAAACTTTTCTCTTCTTGTTTTTGTTTAAGAATTTCTGTCTTATTTTTAATATTTTCTTCTAAAACATTTTTTACCCGATTAGCATGCAAGCCGATAATAATCCGCTCTTCTTTAGAAACGCTCCCTAAACTTTTTAAAATTTGGGATAATTTAGCTTTTTTACCTAAAAATTTTATTTTAATTTCTTCTAATTCTTTAAGAGTGCCGGATTGATTAATTAAACCTTGAGCGTCTTCTTTAATTAAATTAATTTCTTCTATCAGCATAATTTATATCTTCTTCTCTTTATTCTCTTTTTCCTTTCTTATTTTTTGCAAAGATTTATTTATAATCATAATTTTATTTAATTTATAGCCTTCCATTTCTTCAATATAAAATTCTATGTCTTTAAATTCTATTCTTTCTCCTTTAACGGGTATTCTGCCTAATAAATTAATTAAAAAACCTCCTAAACTTTGATAATCTCCCGGGGGAAGTTCTAAATTTAATCTTTGATTAACTTCTTCAAGATTAGTTTTAGCGTCCAAAATTGCGATACCTTCTTTAATTTGGCTGTAATATAAGTCTTCTTGATCATATTCATCTTTAATTTCTCCAACAATTTCTTCCAACAATCTTTCTATAGTTATTAACCCCGATGTTTGTCCAAATTCATCAATAATAACCGCAATACTGCTTCTGCGTTTTTGCAATTCTGTTAAA
>JACPDS010000006.1:0-1231 GCA_016183885.1 Armatimonadota bacterium | reverse complement strand
TAATTAATTTTTGACTGGCGGGAGCGAAATAACAAGGACGGATATAATTTTTAATAGGTAAATTATATTTATCTCCTTTAATAAATAAAAGATCTTTAGCATAAGCTATCCCTATAATATTATCAATATTATCATCGTAAATTGGAATACGGGAATGACCTGTTTTTCTAATCACTTGAATTACTTCGGAAAGCAAAGCATCTTTTGGAAGACAAAGCATTTCTACGCGAGGAGTCATCACTTCTCTTGATAAAGTATCGCCAAATTCAAATACGCCTTTTAACATTTCTTTTTTACCTTTAGCTAAAACCCCTTCTTTTTCTCCCACATCAATTACAGTTTTAATTTCTTCTTCAGTAAGTAAATAAGGATTTTGTTTGGGTTTCCCTCCCAAAATTTTAACGATTAAATTAGCTAAAGCGGCAAAGATAGAAATAACCGGCGACATAAATTTAATAATTTTCTCTATCGGACGGCTTACTAAAAGAGCAAACTTTTCCGCATTTTGGGCGGCATAAGTTTTAGGAGTAATTTCTCCAAAAATTACAATAAAAATTGTCATTAAAAAAGTAGCTAAAATAATTCCGCTTTCTCCTAAATAATTAACCGCTAATGCTGTTCCAGAAGAAGTAGCTAAAATAATAAATAAATTTTCCGTAGCTAAAATGGTTCCAAATAAACGATCGTGATGATCTACAACCCTGCTAACCGCTTTAGCTTTTTCATTGCCTTTTTCAATTAAATGCTTAATTTTAATTTTATTTACCGACATTAAAGCCGCTTCGGAACTTGAAAAAAAAGCTACCACCCCGACTGAAATAAAAATTAAAAATATAATTAATAAATTATGTTCTAAATTAATAGGAATAGTTTCCAAATAAAAATCATCCTCCTCTTTATTTTTTTAGTCTTTATGGGTCATTCTAAAGATAATAAAAAAAGAAATTCCCCCTTTTTAAATTTTAAAAGGAGGAAAATAAATATAAAATTTCTTCAAATTATAAAACAATTACATTTCAATCTTAAGCCTGAAAAATCTTTAAGATTAAAATCTTTGAACTCTTCAATCTTCAAATTTTATTATCTTTAAAACCTTAAATATTGCCGATTCTTTCTTTATTATTTATATAAGAATCACTTATTTAGTTTTATTTTTTTGCTTTTAACTCTTCTCCTTTCTTATAAAGAAGATATGCTGTTAAAGAGCCGGTATTTTCGAAGATCCCCCAAT
>JACPDS010000127.1 GCA_016183885.1 Armatimonadota bacterium | reverse complement strand
TATAATTTAATCAAAAGATGAAATAGATTTTTTAATTAGAGGTGAAATTTTAATGTATAGTCAAAAAGTAATGGAACATTTTATGAATCCTAAAAATGTAGGTGAAATTGAAAATCCTGATGGGATAGGGCAGATAGGCAACCCTGTTTGCGGAGATATGATGACTTTTTATATTAAAGTAGCCGATGATCATTTAAGCGAGGTTAAATTTAAGACTTTCGGCTGCGGTGCGGCTATTGCTGTTTCCAGCATGGTAAGTGAAATGGCGAAAGGAAAAACATTGGATGAAGCCTTAAAAATTACTCGAGAAGTTATTGCTCAGGAATTGGGCGGACTTCCTCCTAATAAAATGCATTGTTCTAATTTAGGAGCAGATGCCCTGCATAATGCTATTAATGATTATTTAGCTAAAAAATCCGGACAATTTCAAGATAAAAAGACAGGCGAAGAAAAACCTTTGCCGCCTGAAAATTGTCATTGTCCATATTGTCATACACCTGTGCCATTTGAAAATCCATATTGCAAGCCTTGCAATCTTAAATTAATTTTTTGTCCCCATTGTCATTTACCAGTTAGCAAAGAAACTGATATTTGTCCCCGCTGCGGAAATAAAATATAAGTATTTGGATAAAGTAATAAGCGTTAAGGGAGCAAAATAATTAATTTTAATTTAACGCTTATTACTTTAATTTATAGCGGTGAAAGTATAGAAGCTAATTTTTCTTTAAAATTAGATTTATTTTCGGGAAGATTTTCTCCTTTAACTTTCTTAAATATGCCTAAAACAGCTTGAGTTATTGGAGAAACTACCGTCCCGATCAGTCCCGCTGGAGTTATGGTTGTTAAAATTTCTTTAATTAAATCTTTTGGTTTATCTTTTAGATTTCCTTTATCTTTAATTTTCATATAAGCATCAAAAATAGCTTTGGCAATTGGCAAAGCCGCCGATACAATTCCCGCAGGAGCGGAAACTTTAGATATTTCTGCCGCTAACAAACCTAAACAAGCCGCGCTTACCGCTATTCCTGTAGTTGTATCCAATACTCCATCTACTATTTTAGCCATGCGTTTATCTTGGTCATTGGGGGAAGTTTTTAATCCCTCAAAGATTTCTTTAGCTCCATTAAAAGCGCTATAAGTTCCCCCTATTGCTCCAATTTTAGCGGCTAATTCACCGGCTAGAAATAAATATTTTTTAGGTTTATTTGATTTAATCGCCTGATAAGCTTCCCATGAACCTATATGTTCCGCAAGATTTAACCCGAGTTTGAGAGGTTTTTCTATAATTAAAGCTCCAGAGTGTAATAAATCAATTACTTTTTCAGAAACTCCCAACTGGCGTAAAAATTCATTAAATTTTGTATCTTGAGCGTATTTTTTAAGCATTTCATCCCAATTAGAGTCTTTTGCCCAAGACATTTGGGGATAATGATGCATTTTATCAAAACTTGACGGCGGGAAAGGCCTTGGCGCTTGATCATAACCATAATTAAGCGGCAGATAAACTGAAAGCCCGTGAGAATTTTCCACGCCCTTTCCTACATGTTCTTCGGAAATTACGCTCTCCCTTACCGCTTGAATAACTAATTTAGCGCTTTCTTTGATTTTTTGGTCGTTAATTTCAGGATTATTTAATAAATTTTCCGCAAAATGATAAAGATCGCGATAATCGGTATAAGGTTTATAATCAATAGCTAAACAGTATCTTTGAGTATTTTTAATAATTTGACGGATGAGTTCGTTAGGAATATCAGAATTTTTTAAATGCGCCGCCAACTCATCTGCGGCGTTTTTAACTTCTTTTATTTTATTTAAGTTAAGAGCCGATTGAGTCGGGGTAAAAGGGTCGGCTAAAGTTTGATTGGCACATTCATTTATATAAATTTTAGCTAGTTCTTCAGGAGTTACTTCTTTGCCATTTTGGGTTTCATGATTTAAATTTTTTAAAATATTAGCAAAAGGAGCAGCTAGTCCGGCTTCATTTTCTTCCGAACCGATCATAATTTTAGCTTTATCTTTTAATTCATAAGCTACTTCTGATTGTCCCATTAAGCAGGCGTCAAAAGCGATAATATCTACTTTTACTCCGGTTTTTTCATAAACATTTTCCAGCACGCCGGCTAATTCTTGATTGCTGATAATATTATTAGTGCGTTCATCATGCATTGAACCTAAGAAACCCGCTCCATGATTCATTAAGACAACTAAATAATGTTTAGCGGGATGATTTTTTATTCCCCATAAAATAAAATTTTCTAAATTTTTTGGATCTCCCATATCTATAGGACCTAAATCTTCTTTTACTTTAGAAAATACGCCTCTTGTAAAAGGAGGAAATCTCCAGGAGAGCATTTCTTTTAAACTTAAAGGATCGATAGGATAGGGATTTTTTTCTATATCATAACGTCTCGCGCCGCTTGAGTCTTTAGTAAATTTATCATACCAGTGTTTATTCCTGGAGATTTGAGCGGCCAGATCAATTTTATCGTTAGAGCCGATAGTTTCAAGCTGTTTTAAAGTAGCATTAGCTAAGCCTTGCAAGTTATTGTTTCCGTCTAAATAAAAAAGACAGCTCCAATCTTTTTTAGATGCCGAAGCATGAGGGATAAATTTAGCCGGTATCTGACGAGATGGAGTTTTCTTTTTCTCCCAAGCTTTTTCTATTTTTATAGGGTCAACGGGTAAATTAATTTTCATTTTTATAGTCCTTTCTTTATTTATTTAAAAGTTTAAATATATTATAATTTTAATTTGAAATTTAAGTAATATTAAATTGTTAAATAAATGTTAATTTTTTTTAAAAACTAGCAGGAGTTTTAATTTAAATTAAAGAAAATATAAAAAAATATATAAAAAACTATGGAGGTAAAGATAAAATGATTATTAAATTAAAATATATTTTATTTTTAAGTTTAGCCTTATTTGTTTTTAGCTGCGGAGGAGGAGCTTTAAGCCCGGCAGGCGGCGATAAAAATACCTCTAGTAAAAATGGGTCTTTGAAGATTGCTATAAATTGGCCGTTAGATAATAAAATCGGCATTCAGCAAGCCATTCCTTCTAATACTAGTTTAATTAAGGTGGATGTTTATGATTCAACTACCGGTGAAAAAGTAATCCCGACTACATCGATTACCAGAGATTCTACTCAAATGAGTGTAGCTACCACTATTACCGATATTCCCATAGGGAGAAGAAGAATCAAGGCTTCCGCTTATGATTCATCAAATAATTTTTTAGGTTCGGGAATTGTAGAAGTTAGTATAGTAGAGGGGGATAATTCGCAAGCTATTGTAACTGTAATTCCTAAAACTAATACTTATGCCTGGTTAGCGATTTTGCGCAACTTTAATGCCAGCGGTTCGATTGATCAAAAAAGCATGTATTCCGGCATTTCTTCAACTTCTAGCTTGCCTTCAGGAAGTTATTATGTCGCTTATCCATCAAGAACTGTTTTTAATTTAGATTTTGCTTCCAATCTTAATAAATTTACAATTACCGGAAATTATTATATTGGTTTTGATAGCAATACTTCCGGCCCGGCTCAAAGTGTTTCAGTCAGCATGAATAAAAGTTTTTCAGTTAGCAGTAATAATATTGTAATAACTTTTCTGCATAGCAGTATTTATGCCGGCGAAGATACACGTATTTATTCCGATCTTGCGGGAACTTACACTTTTAATATTAATAATACTTTAATCAATCTTTATAATAATCTTCAATCTACTTATCCGCCCTATCCTACAATTTCCAGCCCTTCTCATGGTTCATCTTTTAGTCGTACGAGTTATCTTCCGGTTAGCTGGAACAGTTTGGGAAGCGATTATGTTTATTTTGTAATTGCTTTTAATCCTACCTTAATTAACGGTGATGAGATTACTTGTGATAATTTTTGGTCTTCGGTAGATTTAAGAAATTTATCTACTTCTAATCCAATTACTTTTCAAAGTTTAATTAATTCGCTTTCTTCGACAACTTCTGCGAATATTCCAGCCAGTATTTTTAATAGCGGAAACTCGATTAGAATAGCTGTCTATGCCATTAATAAAAATAGATTCACTATTAATTTTTGTCTGTTTGGAGCTGGTATAGAATTAACGCTACAGCCTTTTAATTTTCTTTATGAAAACCGGGAAACTTTAAAATAAAACTTTTTTCTCCGCCGGTTTCATAATAGACAGTAATTATTGCGCCGTAATTTTTAGCTTGTATGCTGAGATATTTTACATCATATTTATCTACATAAAGATAATCGGAAGCCGAGATTTTTCCGCTGCGCAGTTCAATTAAACGATAGGGAAAGCTGTTTGGAGAAACTTTCCATACCACTACCGCTCCTTTAGGAGTAGCTGCAGCCCAAAATTTTTCCACATTTACTCCTAAATCTAAATAATCAACTACCGGATAAGATGATTTAATTTTAAGGCTTAAATGTTTTATATCATCATCAAGTTTAAAAGTGTAATAAGTATCTTTGTAGTTTACAGTTAATTCTTGAGCGGAAACATTTTTTATAAAAGATAAAATTAATAATAAAAATAATGGAATTAACAAAATATTTTTTTTCATTTTTATCACCCATCCTTCTTTAAATTTAATTATAAGATAAATAAAAATTTGGATTATTCTTAATAATTTTTTAGTTTAATTTATTAGTAAGCATTCAGCTGTCAACGCTTAACTTGCCTCTAATTCCCTCTCCCTTCGGGGAGAGGGTAAGGGTGAGGGGGTTGAAAGCTTACATTTATTACTTTATTTAAATATAATAAATTTCCATTTGAGCTAATATGTCGCTTAAATAAGGAGGAAGCAGATCGCTTAAATCTCCTTTAGCTGAAAATTGGGGTTTTTTAAGAAGTTTTTCTTCTAAAATATTAACTTGAAGTTTTTCTTTTCTTTGAGTTAAAGCTTTGGCAAGTTTTTCTTGATATTCTTTTAAAACCTGCCCTTCTTTTGAGTTAACTTGCTTTAAAATCTGCTCGTCTTCTAATTTATAAATGTCTTCGGCTTTTTCTTTAAGAAATTCTTTCATTTCTTCGGAGGGCAAATCAACTCCGGCGCTTTCTGTTTCTTGAGCGCGTTTTAATTTTTGAGCTTTCTTTTGAGTTAAAATAACCATTTTTTGCAATTCATTTTGAATGCTGGGATCTTTTAAATTATTTTTATTGGTTTCTAAAAAAACGATAATGTTTTGTCTTTCTTGTTTAAGAAAATTTTCTTTTTCAATTTGTTGTTCCTGAAAAATATCTTTTTTTAATAAATCTTCATATTTTAAACGGGCAACCTTTTGAGGGATTTCTTCTCCTCCTTGTTTGATGATAGGTTTGCCTTTTTCATTTAAAGCTAATTCTGTTTCTCCTTTTTGATTAGTTTTAGCTTCATAGTGATTTTCTTTAAAAAAATTTTCTTTCATTTTGGAAATATTATCATGCAGGTCTCTTGCTAAAGTTTCTTTAAGATTTAAATCCGCAATCTGCATTTTTTGAAATTTTTGAGTTTCTTTTTCAGGATAGGAAAATTCTTTTTCTAAATCCAAGACGGGATAAAGAGTTTTTTCTAATTCTTCGCCGGAAGGCATAAAAGTTTGCTGTAATTGGGCTAGATTTTTTTGCTGCATTTCTTGAAATAATTTAAGATGGGATTGTTGATTAATCCCCCCTAAAAGGTTGCTTAAAATTCCTATTCCCGCCTGCATCCAGATATTCATAATTATTCTTCCTTAATTTTATATACTAAATAAGATGAAAAAAGTCAATAGGCAAAAATTTAACTTGACTTTTCTAAAAGCCGTTTCTTGACTATATTCTCGAACCTTTTTCTGGTTTCTAGGAATTTTGAGAATATCCTGTTTAATGATATTCTCATCTTTGGCGATGGCTTCGACTAACTTTAGTCCGATATAATATCCCGCTCTGTTTTGCAGAATATTCGATGAATCGTTGGCGTAAAACAAACCTATCTTTGAATTGCTGGATATAATGGCAGGGAAAAATTAAACCATTTTTGACAAGGTATTGACATGCCGGGATTTTTTTGTTTTAATGAAATTAGGAAGTGTCGCTAAAGAGACACATAAAGGGGTGAAATAAAATGAGATTTGCTAACATGAAAGAACTGAAGGAAAAGACTTCATCAATTTTGGCGCTGACAAACAGAGGAGAAGATGTCATCGTTACTTACAGAGGAAAGCCAAGGGCGGTAATTCACAGACTGACAGAGGAAGACATGGAAGACTATATTATTGATAATAGTCCGAAAGTAAGGAAGCTGCTTGATGAGGCGGAGAAGGATTATAGAAAAGGCAACTTCAAAAATTTGGACGACTACATAGCAGAAAGGAAAAAGGAAGTTGGAAAATAGTTTTCAAATAGTTCTTTTACCACAAACGGAAAAAGATTTAAGGAAGCTTCCGTGGAACTTAGAAAAGAAAATTCTGGAAGGCCTGCAATTATTAAAAAACTTTCCTTTTGTGGGAAGCAAGGTCATAAAAAAAATGAAAACCCTGAAGCCGGTGCATTACGAGTTAAAAGAAGGGGATTATAGAATTATTTTCCGGGTGGAAGATAAGAGGATAATAGTTAAAATGATAATTGATAGAAAAAATCTTGAAAAGGAAATCAAGAGATTGTGACCACTTTCAAGGCTAAAAGCATGCAGGAAATATGTGATATCATGGGGCACAGCCCCATACTAACAGTAAAGAAAGGTAGTTGCTGTTAAAAAAAGGAGAACGAAATTATGGAAATGACGCCAGAACAAATCCGCGAAATGGAACACAAGCATATAAAATTAAGTTATAATAAGATTGAGGAATTTCTTTACGCCGGAAATAATATATGTTGCCAAAATTATTTTGAAGCTGAATTATTAACAAAAGAAATTAATGTTGCTAAATTCTGATGAGTAAAGTGCGCCTTAAATTTAGTGTCTTTTGTAGTTGCCATGCCGTATTGTTGTGATAGTTGTATTAGAATTTCCGCTCTTTTTACAAACTGATGGATATTTTTAAGAGGATAATAAGAAATACGTGATTTACGATTATGATCTTATAATTATCGGAGCCGGTTCAGGCGGATTAACGGCAGCAAATTTTGCGGCCAAATTTGGGGCTAAAATTGCTTTGGTGGAAAAACATCACATCGGCGGAGACTGCACATGGACAGGATGCGTGCCCAGCAAAGCTTTGATTAAAGTAGCAAAAGTGGCGCACGAGGCAAGAAGTGCTTCCAATTATGGCATTGCTGATTCGCAGCCAGTTGTTGATATGCTCAAAGTGCGGGAATATATAAGACAGGCAATTGCCCATGTATATAATCACGAAACTCCAGAGGAGTTATCGAGAAGAGGAATTGAAGTAATTTCCAGTGAAGCCTGTTTTCTTAATGCTCATACCATCAAAGCCGGTAAAAAAACCCTTTCAGCAAAAAATTTCATCATTACAAGCGGTGCCTATCCGGTTATCCCTAAAGTTCCCGGACTTAAGGATGTGCAATTCATGACCTATGAGCAGATTTTTGATAATGACCGCCTTCCTCAAAGGATGATTGTTATGGGTGCAGGTCCTATTGGCATGGAAATTGCACAGATTTATCAGCGGCTGGGGTCTCAGGTAACCGTCATTGGCGAACGCATGCTTCCGAAAGATGAACCGGAAGTGGCGGAAGTTATGAAAAAAGTATTTGCACGGGAAGGAATTAAATTTATCTGGAGTCGGGCAACTGGAGTGCGAAAAGATGAAACTGAAATCATAGTCACTGCAAAAGAACAGGAAGTTAAAGGAGAAATCTTATTTATTGCCGTTGGCCGTGCACCAAGGGTGGAAGGACTTAATCTTGAAAAAGCTGGAGTAAGTTATTCTTCCAAAGGAATTCAGATAGATAACTCACTTCGCACAACCGCAAAGCATATCTATGCGGCAGGAGATTGTATTGGAGGGTATCAATTCACTCACTTTGCAGGTTGGCAGGCTTTTCAGGCAGTGCGAAATGCTTTGCTTATTGGAAGCTCAGAAGGGTTTACCGATGTAGTACCATGGACCACGTTTACTGATCCGGAAGTTGCTCATGTGGGACTTACAGAAGAACAAGCAAGAAAAAAATTTTGCGGAGAAGTAAAAATTACAATATGGGATGTAAGCAGGATTGACCGTGCGATCTGCGAAAATGATAAAGACGCATTCTTAAAAATAGTACATAAAAATGACGGAAAACTTCTGGGAGCAACCATTGTTGCTTCCCGGGCAGGAGAAGCAATCACTGAGTTTGTTCTGGCATTGAAACTTAATCTTAAATTAAGCGATCTTGCCGGAGCCATCCATGTTTATCCCACCTATTCAACAGCTATTCAGGAATTGGCGGCAGAAATTACAGTTGAAGATTTTTTAAGCAGTCTCTCCTGCAGGATAATTCGTACCTTGAAAGGAAAATCATAAAATTTCCATATTGTTAACATTAAAAAGAAGGAGTGGATAATAAGCACTGATTTATCGGTATCGTGAATTACTGAAGAAAAAAAAGTAAGCCAGATTACAGACAAAATTAGCCGTATTTATTATACTAACAGCAAAGAAAGTTAGTTGCTGTTAAAAAAGGAGAGCGAAATTATGGAAATGACGCCGGAACAAATCCGTGAGATGGAACACAAGCATATAAAATTAAGTTACAATAAGATTGAGGAATTTCTTTACGCCGGGAATAATATGTGTTGTCAAAATCATTTTGAAGCTGAATTATTAACAAAAGGCATTAATGTTGATATATCACTTGAAGCAGAAAGGTTAGATAATCCACAAGGCGTTAAATATTTTTTCTGGTTTCCTTGGGAAGAAGATACTGCACCATCCTTAGAATTAATAAATGTTCTTCTTCGTCTATTTGAGGTTTTAATGGGTCAAAATATCAAAACCTATGTGCATTGTAGAAATGGACATGGAAGGACGACAACATTTTTAACATCCTATTTCATCAAAAAATTAGGTATTGATGTAGACAAGGCTCTTGTCTTAGTGAAAGAAAAAAGGCCTTCAGCGCATCTCAACGAAATTCAAAAATTATTTCTGAAAGATTTCGAAAAGAGTTTAAAAATTCATTGAGAGTGGTTATAATTAACATATTAATAAATTAAACAACAAACAGGGAAGGATATGGTATGAAGCGATATCGCTTTTTGGCTTTTGTTCGCTCATACTCTTTCAGTATTGGAATCCAACGTTTTACAATAACTATGTCTGAATATTTCATAGCCGGGCACTCCTTTGATATTTACTTTATTATACCAAAAGAGTTACCGAATTATTGAGCATTAACATGTTTCATTGCC
>JACPDS010000126.1 GCA_016183885.1 Armatimonadota bacterium | reverse complement strand
CAGTTTATATCGCTGTAGCGGGAAAATCGAACGGATTAGGTCCGGTAATTGAAGGAAATACTCTTAATCCAGTCATTAACTGTCCGCCGATAAATGCAAAATTTTCAGGAATGGATATTCTATCAAGCTTAAGTCTGCCCCGGGGAATTGCCTGCGGAACAATAATAGAACCAGAAAATGCCGCCTTATTTGCTTTAAAAATTTTAGCTCAAGATGACTTAATTTTGTGGGGGAAGTTAAAGACTTATCGTTATTACTTCCAAGAGAAAATTTCTCAAGATGATGAGGAATTAAATTGTGGATCATCTGAACTATCAAAGAATTAATCTTAGCCCTCCAAATTTATCTGGAATAACTTATAAAGACTCGGGAATAAATTTAGATTTAGGAGAGCTTTGTTCTAAAATCGCTTATGCTTATGCCAAGAAAACTTTTAAGAATCGCAATAAAATAGGAAAAGCGGTAAATCTTGAAGGGGGTTTTTCCGGATTAATTGATTTTGGCGATTTTTATTTATGTTTTAATTCAGATGGAATCGGAAGTAAAGTTTTAATTGGAAAACTGCTCAATCAGTATTATACTTTGGGTTATGATTTGGTTAGTATGGTAGCCGATGACGCGGTGACATTAGGAGCGGAACCTGTAAGTTTGGTAAATACTTTAGATTTAGAAAAAGTTGACCCAATAGTGGTAGAAAGTTTGATGCATGGATTGGAAAAAGCCGCTCGATGGTCTAAAATAATTGTTTCGGGGGGTGAAATTGCCGAACTCCCGTCAATTATTCATGGTTTATCATGGTCAGCAAGTTTAATTGGAATTTTAGAAAAAAATAAATTAATTGACGGCTCAAAAATCAAAGCCGGCGATCAAGTCGTTGCTCTTTTAACAGATAATCTCCGCTCTAATGGTTTTAGTTTGGCGCGTAAAATTTTATTTGATTACTATGGGAAACATTGGTATAAAATAGAATACGGAGAGGGAATTTCCTGGGGCGAGAAATTATTAGAACCATCTTTTATTTTTACGCCTTTTATTTTAAAATTAATCGGCAAGTTTAAAGAAAAATCTAAAATAAAAATTAATGGAATCGCTCATATTACAGGAGGAGGGGTATATAATAATCTTGAAAGAATTATTCCCAAGAATTTAAAAGTAAATTATCAAAAACTACCCTCGGCTCCTTTAGTTTTTAAAAGAATTCAGGATTTAGGAAAAATTCCTGATAAGGAAGCTTATCGGGTTTGGAATATGGGAATTGGGATGGTTTTAGTTTCCCCTGAAGTAAATAAAATTATTAAACTAGCTTCTCAAAATAAAATTAAAGCTCAAATTATCGGCATAGTTGAAGAACAATAAAATAAATCAGTGAATAGTAGATAGTGATTAGCAAATAGAATTATTCATCGACTTCATTATAATAAATTTTAAGGAAGGTTAGATGAAAATAGAAGGCAAGAAAAATAGCCCCTCGCCGTTAATCCTCTCCCCTGCGGGGAGAAGGAAGGGTGAGGGGAAAGCGCCGCAAGAATTTGCGAGTTTTGTGATAGACTATTTAATTAAAATAAACTTTTAAATTAGCTATTAATAATTAAATACATCTTTAGCGTGTAGAACCTATTGATTGTTGTCCATAGGAGGGAAATGTGGAATATCAAGTTAAAGCTTATATTACATTAAAACCCGGAATTTTAGATATTCAGGGAGAAACTATTAAAGGAGCCTTGCATTCTTTAGGCTATTTAGAAGTTGAAAAAGTCCATTCAGGAAAATTCTTAAAATTAAAAATAGCCGCCGATAATTTAAAAACAGCTAAAGAAAGAGCGGCAAAAATGGGGGAAGAACTTTTAGCCAATCCCATTATTGAAGATTATAAATTTGAAGTAAAAGAAGGAAATTAATGCGTTTTGCCGTAGCGCGTTTTCCGGGATCGAATTGCGATGAAGATTGTTATTATGTTTTAGGAGAAATTTTAAAACAAGAAACAATTTATCTCTGGCATGAAGAAAAAGATTTAAAAAATATTGATTGTATAGTTTTGCCGGGCGGATTTTCTTATGGAGATTATTTAAGAACCGGGGCTATCGCCCGCTTTAGCCCGATTATGCGGGAAGTAAAAAAGTTCGCCGATAATGGAGGCTTGGTTTTAGGAATTTGCAATGGCTTTCAAATACTTTTGGAAGCCGGACTTCTTGAAGGCGCGATGCTTTTAAATTTAAATCAAGCCTTTATTTGCAAGGATGCTTATTTAAGGCTAGAAAATAATCATACTCCGTTTACCAATCAATGTAAAAATAAGCAAATTTTAAAGCTTCCTATAGCGCATGGAGATGGAAGATTTTACGCTTCTCTCTTTAGAAAATATTGCCGGAATCTGTAATTTAAGAAGAAATGTTTTTGGCTTAATGCCTCATCCTGAACGCGCCTCAGAAAAGATTTTAGGTTCAACTGACGGGCTTTTTATTTTTCAATCTATTTTAAATTATATATTAAAAAATTAACAATTTTTTAATAGTTTTTCAACAAAAGTATGAGATAATATAATTAAGATAAATTTTTTAGGAGGATTTTAATAATGAAAATTAATGATAACATTTCTAATGTAAATATATCTCATAATACTTCTTTTAAGCCTCTTAAGAGAGAAGAAACTTCATATAAGGGAGAAGAAGTAAAAGATGAAGTAATTTTAACTCCCAAAGCAAAAGCGGAAATTAATATCGATGCAAAATTAAAGCAAGAAGTAAAAGAGAAGCTAGCTCTTTTAGGAAATAAAAAATACAAAGAAATACCGGATTCTAAGAATCCTAAAAGAACTGCTTATTTAGAATTAAAAGGAAATGAGCTTATCGAAACTATTATAAATAAAGGTGTAAATCCTCCTCAATGCAAGAAAATTACATATAACTTAGATCAAGATAACAATCCTCTTAAAAAAGATTATCAGCATTTTAAAGAAATTAATAATCAAGTTGAACGATCGACGCATATCACCTTAACAAAAAAAGAAGACGGTTCTATTAATAAAGATCCGCATCCAATTGAGGAAGAGAAACTTTATTCTTGGGATGAGCTTGCGCCTAAAAATAAGAATAAGCTTGAGCCTGAAAGTAAAGATAAGGTTGAAGAGTCTAAAACTCCTTCTTCTCAAACTTCAAAAACAGAAGAAGTTAAAACTAAACAAGAAGCAGTCGCCGCCCCGATTGAATCTAAAGATGAAGAAACTCAAGAAATTGAAGAAAGAGTAAAGAGTCTCTTTAAAGCCGCAGAAGATTGGACTAATGTTAGTAAAACCGGCGGGGAACCTAAAGAAAAACCATATAAAGAAGCTTTGGGTGATTTTAGCAACTTTGTTATTTTTTATCTAAAAGAAGATTATAAAAAGATAAAAGAGTTTCCGCCTGATTGGATACCCATAATAGAAAAAGATCGAGAAATATTAAAAGGTTTGATGATGGAAAATAAAAAGAAATCATCTAATCTTAATGATGAAGATAAAGTTTTACGATTAGCGACTATGATTATGTCTTATAATAACAAAATTCTTAAAACAGAAGGGTCTAAAAGTTTAAATTTATTAGATCCATTTTTACATACCAGCGCTTGGCAATTACTAAATTCCAAGGATAGAGAAATAGTTGAAAAAGCCGATCAAATGAGAAAAGAATAAATATAGAGAATACTGGGGTTAAAAATTATAAATTTAATAAGATTATTCAATGTTGATTTTATTCCCGCTTATAATTTTTTGCTGAATTTCGAGGAGTTGATTGAATTTTAATTCCATAGAAAAAAAACCTCGTCCCTCAAGGTTATCGGGGATTTAGTTAAAGTAAAACAGATTGTATTAGGTAGGATATAATCTGACACTTCTATACAACTTATAATTTAATCCAAAATATGCTCAATTAAAAGATAATTTTCTACTTCTTTTACTCCGGGCAGACTTTGAGCTATCTCTGTAGCAGTCTTATAATCTTCGGGAGAAGAAACTGTTCCCTCTAAATAAATTATTCCTTTTCCGGAGCGGACTTTTAAATTATGAATTTGAAGCTCGATATTTTTTCTTAAAGCCAAAGTTACTTTATAAGCAATCTCATTGTCGCTTAAAGGTTGATATTCAAGAAATCTTCCTTCTTCTAAAGATAAAAGAGTCTTTAAAAGATCGTGATAAGTTAAAAACCCGATTAATTTATCTTTTCTTATTACGGGCAAACGACTAATTTTTTCTTTCAGCATTAATTCAATTACATCAATTATATCCATATTTTCATTAATAACTACAGGATCTTTTTTCATAATTTCAGAAGCTTTGACGCCATAAAGTTTTCTTTGTT
>JACPDS010000125.1 GCA_016183885.1 Armatimonadota bacterium | reverse complement strand
CTTCCAAGAAATAAGCTTTTAAAAAACCGCCTTAAACGTTTAAAAATTTATCTGGAAGGCTCGCATCCCCATAAAGCTCAAATTCCTGAAGTTTTAGAAATTAAATAAGGGAGGTATATAGAAATTGCCTAGAAAAGCTGCTGTAAAAACAAAAACAATTTATTATGCCACAGGGAGAAGAAAAAATGCTACCGCAAAAGTAAGATTAATCACCGGCAAAGGAAATATTCTTATTAATAACCGCCCTTTTCATGAATATTTATGCAGGAAATCCTGCGAATTGATTATTAAACAACCTTTAGAACTTACCAAAAATTTAAGCAAATTTGATATTGTTGCTATAACTCATGGTGGCGGAATTTCAGGACAAGCAGGAGCAATAAGACATGGAATCTCCCGAGCCTTGGTAAATTTTGACCCGGAATTACGTCTTATGCTTCGTAAAGCCGGTTTTTTAACCCGTGATCCCCGCATGAAAGAAAGAAAAAAATACGGAAGAAAAAGAGCCCGCAAAAGCTTTCAATGGACTAAAAGATAATTTAAGTATTTGCGAAATTTTTAATTATTCTTTTTACTTCTATTTCAACTTTTTCTGCTTAAAACTTTATTAGCTAAAATTTCCGCTTCCTTTAAATTTATTTTAAAGACCGCTTCTTTAATTTCTAAAATTTTTGCAGGGTTAACGCTTAGTTTCCGCAAACCCAATCCTAACAAAATCGGGAGAGATTCTAATTCTGAAGCCATCTCTCCGCATAAACTTATTTCAATTTTATTTTTAAAAGCCGCTTTGAGGGCGGTTTTAATTAAAAATAAAACACCGGGGTTTAAAGGCTGATAAAGATGATCAATCTTTTCGTTAGTGCGGTCAACCGCTAATGTATATTGAGCTAAATCATTGCTCCCGATGCTAAAAAAATCCACCTCTTTAGCAAAATGATTTGCCAATAGTATAGATGAAGGAGTTTCAAGCATTATTCCCAAAGGAATATCTTTAAAAAAAATTTTTTTATGTTTTAATTCTTCTTTTAAATTTTTAATAATCTTTTTAATTTGTAAAATTTCTTCCCAGAAACTCACCATCGGAAACATAATCTTAACATTTCCGGATTGACTTGCTTTAAAAATTGCCTTAAGCTGGGGAATAAAAATTTCCGGTTTTCTTAAAAGTAATCTTATCCCTCTTTCTCCTAAGGCTGGATTATTTTCTTTAGGCAGATTTAAATAACTTAAATTTTTATCCGCTCCTAAATCTAAGGCGCGAATTATAACCGATATCGGATAAGCTTCTTTAAAAATTTGTTGATACCAATTAAACTGCTCTTCTTCAGATGGTAAATGCTCTTTTTCCAAAAACATCATCTCTGTGCGCAATAACCCGATTCCATCAATCCCATATTTTTTAGCTTCTTTTAAATCTTCAAGATTAGCGATATTAGCATAAATATAAATCCTTGCCCCGTCTTTAGTTTTAGTTAAAATATCAGCAAAATTTAATCGAGCTTGTTTTTTATATTCTTCTCTTTTTTGAATCTCTTTATATTTATTAATTAATTCATCTTTGGGATTAATAAAAACTTTTCCCTGCAGAGCGTCTAAAATAATATAATCATTAGAATTAAAACTTCCTTTTATCTTTTCTATCCCAATTATAGCCGGTATTCCCATAGACCTTGCTAAAATAGCTGAATGTGAATTATAACCGCCTTTTTGAGAAATAAAACCTAAAATTTTATTTTTATCGAATTTAGCGGTCCAAGAAGGGTAAATTTCCTCAGCGGCTAAAATAAAAGGAAAATCGGGTTCTTTATCTTTATAATTATTATCTTCTTCTAACAATAAAATACAAAGATTTATAACAATATCTTCTATATCTTTAAGCCGAGATTTTAAATATTCATCTTCTAATTTGCTAAATTCTAATTTTAAGTTATCTAAAGTTTTCGCTAAAGCATAAACAGCGCTGAATTTTTCTTCCTTAATTAATCTTTCCGCTTCGTCCACCAATAAAGGATCTTCTAAAATTAAACTCTGGGCTTCAAAAATTTGGGCTTTTTCTTCTCCTAAATCTTTATTTACTTTATCCTTTAAATTTAAAATTCGGCTTTTGCAAGTTTCTAAAGCCGCTTTAAACTTTTTTAATTCTAAATGCGGATTTTCTATTTTAATTTCCTCAAAAATTAAATCATCTAAAGAAAAATTTTTAAAAATAAATACTTTGCCTAAAGCTATCCCTTGAGAAACTGAAATCCCTGAATATTCTTTTTTAGTTTTAATCATTATGATAGAATTTCTCGAAAAAAATCTTTCTTTCCTTTAAAATCTAAAGGGAAATTAGTTTGAGAAAAGAAGTTTATTTTATATCATGCGGGATTTTAATGAAATCATTAAAAAGGCTAAAAAATTTAAAAACTTTAAAATAGTTTTAGTGGAAGCGAAAGATGCGGAAACGCTTAAAGCTGTCAGCCAAGCTAAAAAAATAGGTTTAGCTTCTCCAATTTTAATCGGCAAGGCTCAAGAAATTAAAAATCTGCTTTATAATTTAAATTTAAAGGAAAATTTTGAAATAATTAATGCTTTAACCCAGGAAGAAGCGGTCATAAAAGCTATTGAATTAATAAAAAATAATCAGGCCCAAATTATTATGAAGGGAAAAATTAAAACCAATCAATTAATGAAAATAATTTTAGATAAAGAAAAGGGCTTGCCCAAAGCGGGAATTTTATCGCATATTTTAGTTTTTAAATTAAAAAAAATTAATTCTTTAATATTGCTTTCCGATGGAGGAATGTTAATTAACCCGAATTTAGAAGAAAAGATAGAATTAATTAAAAATACTATTGCGGCGGCCAGAGCCTTAAAAATTTCTCCTCTAAAAATCGCTTTACTTTGCGCAAGTTATAAATTAAATATTCTTGATGATGTTTCCAGTTCGGCTTATTTCTTAAAAAAAACTTTTACAAACGAAAAAAATCTAGAATTTCTAGGACCATTAAGTTTTGACCGGGCTTTAGAAAATAAGGCTAATATTTTAATTGCCCCGGATATTGAAACAGGAAATATTCTGGGAAAATCTTTAATGTATTTCTGCGAGGCTGAATCCGCTTTAATTATTATGGGAGCTTATGTTCCGATAGTGGTGACTTCCAGAGCGGATCAATCGGAAACAAAATTAAATTCTTTAGCATTAGCTTTGGTAGCGGCTGATTATTTAAAAAAGGAGAAAATATGATGAGCCAGGGACTGTCCAAAAAGGGTAGGGGTTTAATTTGTAGGGGTTCAATTTATTGAACCCGCGCAGTGCCAGCATCAAGGTTAATAGAGCGGGTTTGATAAATCAAACCCCTACAAATATTGTATTATTATATCGATTAAGGCGACAAGTTATGTTTTTGAGCCTCCCCTCTGCTCTGCGCTTAAAAAAGGAGAAAAAAATATGCTGAAACGTTTCATTTATTCCTTTTTTATCTTTTTATTTATGTTTTTATTTCTT
>JACPDS010000005.1 GCA_016183885.1 Armatimonadota bacterium | reverse complement strand
CTCCCTTTTGAAGATATGGCTTTATTAAGCGCTATTTCTATCCCTTTAGAAGTTCCCGGGGATACTTTTATTTTTAAGGAATATGATCAAGGCGATTCCATGTATCTTGTAATAAAAGGAAGGGCTAAAGTTTTTATTGACATGGGAGGAAAAGAAAACATTATCGCCTCAATAGGAGATCAAGATTGTTTTGGCGAGATGGCAATTTTAGACGGCCTGCCGCGTTCAGCCAGCGTTAAAACCATAGAACCTTCTTTATTATTAAAAATCGGCAAAGATAATTTTAATGATTTGCTGGAAAATCATTCAGAGGTATCTTTTGAACTTTTAAAAATTTTATCTAAAAGGCTAAGGGAAAAATCAAAATGAATTTAACTAAACACAAAAGTATAATTTTAGAATGGCTGATATTATTTGCTATAATTTTTATAATAAATATCATTTGGCTGCCTTCAAATTTAGGATTTACAGGAAATACCTTCCATCCTTTTCTTTTAGCTGTAATTTTAATTACAGGCAGATATGGAATGCAAAAAGGGATGTTTACAGCGCTTTACTCCTCTCTCTTATACTTAGTTATAGCAATTTTAAAAAATATTCCTAAATTTTCCCCTTTTTTATATCCTCATTCTTTAATAATAGTAAGTTTCTTTTTAATAAGTCTCTTAATGGGTTATTTTTTAGAAGAAGAAAGAAATAAAGCAAAATTAAATATAGAAAAAATTAAAACTATGGATGAACAATTAAAAATTCTTCAGGCTCATCACGAAGTTTTAGAAAAAGCTAACAAAGAATTGCGAAGCAGAATAATGGGAGAAACATCCACCTTAGAAAGTTTATATGAGATGGCTCAAAAATTGACTACTATGGAATCACGATTTCTATATCCGGCTGTTCTGGAGCTTATGGTTAATCATATGGGGGCCCAAATGTGCTCTTTTTATCTTTTAGAAAATGATAAATTGAAGCTTGCAGCTCAAAATGGCTGGGAAAATGTTCCTAAGGATGCTAAAAATATAAATTTAAGCAATGGCGGGATATTAAGCAAAGCAATTCAAGAAAAGAAAATTATTACCTTAAAAGATTTAGCTTATCAGGAAGAAGCTCTTAAATCCACCGATAAAATTATGGCTGCTCCAATAAAATCTGTAATTGACAATACTATTTTAGGAGTATTGGCGGTAGAAAAAATACCTTTTACAAAATTTGTTCCTGAAACTTTAAAAATGTTTTCTGTTATTTCTGATTGGACTTCAAAGGCTTTAAGCAATGTTTCTATATTTTCCAAAATTGAAGAAGAAAAAATAGCTGCAGAATCGGTTATGAAAAACCTGATGAATAATCTAAAAAAAAGAAAACTTACTTCTCAAGTTTTAGAAAGTTTTTCGTCCTTAGGGGAAAAATCTATCCCTTTTTTATTTGATGCTTTAAAGGAACAATATCAAGACATTTATTCCAAATACAATGTGTTTTTAATTTTAGAGAAAATATCCGGACAGGAGATTATGCTTCCTATCCCTTTAATCTTAAATTTTATTCAAAAAGAAATTTCGCAAGCTTACAGGTTATTTATAGATTATAGCGCGCTTATTCAGATTGATAATAAACTTCAAGCCGAACTTTTAAGTTCTTATCTTAATGAACAATATAAAATGACTTTCCAAACTATATTTAAAGCCTTGGATATTATAGTCTCTAATAAAGGAAAATTTCCTAAAAATTTTATTTTTAACATAATATATTTTTCAGATAAAATAAATGAACAAGATTATAACACAGTTCTTGAGGCAATAAAATCCGCAATTCCTGAAAATTTACTCGAAGCTGTTGAAGCATTATTAAAAAAAGATACTGCGGCAATATTAAGACAAGGCAATAAAATAGGTGGATATGAGAAAGAAGAAGTAGAAGCAATCTTAAAAAGATATTTAAACATTAATAATAAATGGTTTAAAGCCTGTTCAATTTTTGCTATTGGAGAAATGAAATTAAATTCTTTAAAATGGGAAGTATATAAATATACTGAAGATAGCGATGAATATCTTAGAGAATCGGCTTTTAGAGCTTTAAGTAAAATTTCTCCTGATTTAGAAGAAGAAAAAATTAAGCAGGCTTTCCTTAAAGCCTTGGAAGATTCAAATCCCGTAATACGAGAAACAGCAAAAAATATGCTAGATGCGGTTAATGGGGTCAGCCTGTCAACGGGCTGACTCCCATTTATTATACAAAAAAAATTTTCTTAAAAAATTTTTCTAGGATTAGCTACACCGCTGCCTTGAGCGTTAACATCAACTCCCGGCATTTTTTTAGCGCCCCACATATATAATTCTTTTATT
>JACPDS010000121.1 GCA_016183885.1 Armatimonadota bacterium | reverse complement strand
TTAAAAAATAAATTTTAACCTAAAAAATCTGTCCCTTTGGCGATGATAATCAAACATCTTAATCTTAAATTTAAAATAAAATTGCCGCTTGCTTTATCTTCAATAAGTTTTAATTTTAATTTTGGAGAAAAGGGATTTATTTTTGAAAGAAATTAGTTATTCTCTTCTATGGGATAATTCTACAAATTTAGTGTACTCTTTTAAAAAGCCAAGTTCTACAGAAGCCGTAGGGCCGTTTCGTTGTTTAGAGATGATAATCTCGGCTATATTTTTCTGCGGCGTTGTAGGATTATAATATTCTTCCCGATAAATAAAAGCCACTAAATCCGCTTCCTGCTCAATCGCTCCTGATTCTCGCAAATCAGATAACTGAGGGCGTTTATCCCCTCTTTTTTCAACTTCTCTGCTTAATTGAGACAAAGCAATCACAGGGATATTTAATTCTTTGGATAAATTTTTAATCTGCCGAGAAATTTCTGAAATTTCTTGATTGCGGTTTTCAATTCGATAAGAACTGCGAATTAATTGAAGATAATCAATAATTAAAAGCGCTAAGCCGCCGTATTTAATTTTTAATTTTCTAGCTTTGGAACGCATCTCTAAAACAGTAAGGCCGGGCGTATCATCAATAAAAATAGGAGCTTCGCTTAAAACCGCCATTGCCCGAGTAATATTAGGCCAATCAGCATCTTCCAATCTTCCTGTGCGTAATTTTTGGGCATTTACTCCGGCTTCAGAGCAAATTAAACGCTGCACCAATTGATCTTTTGACATTTCCAGGCTAAAAACCGCTACAGGCAGCTTTTCATAAATAGCTACATATTGAGCAACATTTAAACAAAAAGCTGTTTTCCCCATAGAAGGCCGAGCGGCAATAACGATAAATTCTGAAGGTTGAAAGCCGGCGGTATAAGTGTCAAATTCTTTAAAACCGCTGGGAACTCCGGTAATATGAGCTTTACGGGCATACAGCTCTTCAATTTTTTCAAAAGCTCCTGTCAGAATATCCTTTAAATTAAGAAAATCTTTTCCAATTCTGCGGCGGGCTATATTAAAAATTAATTGTTCGGATTTATCAATTAAATATTCTACAGATTCATTAGCTTCATATCCCATTTGAGCAATGTTAGTCCCGGCATAAACTAAATTTCTTAGTTCTGCTTTTTCTTTAACAATCTTAGAATAATATTCCACATTAGCTGAAGTAGGAACAACATTAATTAAAGTAGTGAGATAACTTGCCCCCCCTATTTCTTCTAATTTGTTTATTCTTTTTAATTCTTCGCTTAAAGTAATTAAATCTATCGGTTCGCCTTTTTCATAAAGATGAAAAATAACATTAAAAATTATCTGATGGGCTTCTTTATAAAAATCCGAAGATGAAAAAAACTCAACCACTTTCGAAACAGCATTCGGATCGATTAACATTGCGCCTAAAGTAGATTGTTCTGCTTCAATATTTTGAGGCGGGAGACGCTCTAAAGTCTGCAATTTATTCTTTTATGACCTCCACTAGAAATTGAACTTTTATTTGATTGGTTAATTTTAAAATAATTTTATGAGTTCCAAAATTTTTAATTGGATGATCAATTACAATATCTCTTTTGTCAATATCCAGCTTCATTTCTTCAAAAATACTTCGTTTAATATCCTGAGAAGTAATTGAACCAAAAAATTTCTCCTCATCCGCGCTCTTAGCTTTTATTCTAATTATTTTTGAAGAAAGTTCTTTAGAAATCTCTAAAGCTTGATTATGAGATCTATTTTGCTTTTCCTTTTTATCTTTTTCTTTATAAGATAAATCTTTTAAAGCGCCTTCGGAAACTAAAACAGCCAATCCTTTAGGAAAAAGAAAATTATGAGCATATCCCGGGGCAACTTTAACCAAAGTTCCTTTTTTCCCTAATTTAGGAATATCAGTTTTTAAAATAACCTGTACCGCCATTTGTTCCTCAAAATTAATATTAAAAATTTTTAAAACTATATTACATAAGGCAGTAAGGCAATAGAACGGGCTTGTTTAACTGCTGTAATCAAAGTTCTTTGGTGTTTAGCGCAATTCCCGGAAATTCTTCGAGGAAGGATTTTACCTCTTTCGCTAACAAACTTTCTAATAGAATTAACATCTTTATAATCAATTCTTCTATTTTTATCCACGCAAAAAGAACAAATTTTTTTTCTAATTTTACGAAAAACTCTTGTTGTTTCTTTTCTCACTTCTTCATCTCCCTTAATATTGCAAAGGCTTGATTTATCAAGTCCTATTTAAAAATCAAAAAGGAATTTCTTCTAAAGTTTCTTCCGGCTCTTGTAATTGAGAAAGAGAAGTTTCAACAGATTCTGAAGATAAAGCGCCGCCTTCATCTTGAATTTTTGATTCCCTAGGGCTTAACATCTGCATATTATTAGCTACTACTTCATAAACTTTTCTTTTTTGCCCATCTTGAGTTTCAAAACTTCTCACCTGCAATCTTCCATCAATAGCAATTAATTTTCCCTTATTTAAATAATTTGCGCAAATTTCAGCTAATTTTTGCCAGGCTACTATAGTAACAAAATCCGCCTCTTTTTTGCCGTCGGCATTTTTAGGGCGATCTACCGCAATCACAAAATTAACTACCGGTTTACCTGAAGGAGTATAACGCAGTTCAGGATCAGCAGTTACTCTCCCAATTAAAAT
>JACPDS010000120.1 GCA_016183885.1 Armatimonadota bacterium | reverse complement strand
AAAATAAGCTTCCACTCCCCAGAAACAACCTGCGGCAAAGACGGCAGTTTCTGTTTTTTTCTTTTCAAAAAGATAAAGATAGGCTCCGTAACCATCTTCTTTCATTTTTTCAACCGGTATGAATTTTAAAGACGCGGAATTTATGCAGTATCTTAAACCCGTCGGCTTGGGCCCGTCGGAAAAAACATGCCCCAGATGAATATCGCCTGTTTTGCTTCTTACTTCGGTGCGTGTCATTCCGTAACTTTTATCCTGTTTTTTAACCACAACGTCTTTTGAAATAGGCTTTGTAAAACTCGGCCAGCCGCAGTCGGAATCAAACTTGTCGTTTGACGAAAAAAGAGGCTCTCCGGTTACAATGTCAACATATATGCCCTGCTTTTTATTGTTCCAGTAGGCGTTTTTAAAAGCAGGCTCGGTTCCATTTTCTTTTACAATATGGTATTGTTCAGCACTTAAATTTTTTTTTAATTCCCCGTTAGATTTTTTTATATATTTTTGCCCATACATAAAATATACCCCCGCCGTTAAGAAAAATATAATTGTCAAAACAATAAAAAATTTATTTTTTTTCATATTCAAATAACTTTATTTATATAGCATAAATGCCGGCAATTCACATCCTTTGTTATTTTTGATATTCATGCCAATAAAGCCGCATTTTTTGCAAGAAGATTTAGATTGCCATACAGGCTCTTATCACTGCATTATATTATATATATACAAACCGTTTGATCTTTTGACAGCAAGAAAACTGTTTAAAAATACTTGATGGGCGCTTCAGCAGGCTCAATATTTCATGCTTAGACGATAATTATTGAAAAACTTTTCTTACTGATTTACCTCCCAGCTTCCTCTGTCAAACTCAGTGCCTGATGTTTCTTTCCCTTCCCAGCTTCCCTGAATTTTATTTGTTCCGATAACTTTTCCTTTCCAATTCCCGGATATTGAATAATTTATGACAGAGCCGTTCTCTTTAAGTTTAAATTTGCAGGTGCCTGATAATTGACCTTTTAAGATTCCACTCTCTGGATTATATGTGCCATTCCATCTCCCACTTATTGGTCCCGAGCCATTACTTGAGCTAAAATGACCGTTCCATGAACCAGTTATAGAATTACCTGTTATATTTATATTTATCTGCCCCGTGCTCAATCTGCCGTGAAATTCCCCGCTGAAATCTCCGGAGAGTATGACCTGGAGAACTTTACCAAAATTTTCATATTTTTTCAGAATCTCATTCATCTTTCTGTCAATCGGTTTAAGGGCCTCTACTATTTTTATTGCCTTTTCATAAATTACTTTACTGCGTTTAAATTCTTCTCTATTCCACAGCACCAGTTGATCGTAACTTTTTATGTTTTTAAAATTGTTCTCTAATGTTTGCGCATCTTTTCTTTCTGCGGATACATCTAAATCAGTTATTTTCGGTGTTCCAACTTTTTTAAAATACTTAATTATAGATTTTGCAATATTGTTTATGGTGATTGTTCTTCCTTTGTTCTGCGCCTCATTCATATCCTGGTAATCACTATTAAGTTTTCTTAAATAATCACCTAGATCGTTTTTTATTTCTTCTAATTCTTTCAGCCTTTTTCCAGTTGCAGAATAAAGCTTTATATCAACAGTATAATTTGGATTTTGTTTTCTTTCTTCTTTAATTTCAATGGAAATGTTAGCTAAAGCCTGTTCAAGACTTTCTAAATTTGATTTGGCTAAAGAAAAGCCTGTTTCCCAATCCGGCAGCTTATTTACATTATTTTCAATATTTTGAAGGTAGCTGTTAACAGAGCTTTGATAATCTCTTGAGAAAGCAAAGCATAATAAGAAAGCTGTTAGAAAAAATAAAAGAGTAAAAAAAGGCAGAAGCTTCTTTTTCATTTTAAACCTCCCAATTTAATAATATGGTTAGTAATTTTGATTTTTCAATTAGATAGATTATACTAAAAATCTGTATTCAAGTCTACAATTAACTAAAGATCCGGGACTTAAAGAATCTGCTGATAATATAATTACTTCTCTTGAAAAAGTTATTATTGCAAATGAAACAAATCCGTCATCGCATCCAAATTCTCAGTGTTTAAGCGTTTACGCGGCCCCGCCAATGTTCAGATTATTTAGGAAAAATTTATGAAGATTTAGCTTTTTAGAGGGCTTTTTGGGCCTCCCCCCATTTTTATTTTATAACTTTTCCAGATTTTGTTTGAGTTTACTAAATTTTTGGAGATTTTTTTTATGGTTTATAAATGCTCTCTTAAGTTCCGGTGCAGCCAGAATTCTATCAGCTCTTGCATCTTCAATAGCTTGTTTATAATATTTTAAGTAAAATAATTCATCTGCTTTAATTAATAGCGTTAGAAATTGGTTTAACTTAATTAATGTTTTTATATCCTCTGGGTCGCCAGACAATATAAATGTCCTATAAAATTCTGCCGGGTTCTCATAAACATTTAATCCCATTATTCTCTCTCCCATTAGAGATTTAGTAAAGCTAGTTTTTTGTTCTTTTAAAATAGCTTCAATTTCATTTAAGACAAGCTTGTAATTTGTTTTTATATTTTTTTCCAGCATATATTCTAAGGGGATTATTAAATGACTTTCCATGGCTATTTTAATCATCTCTTCTATTAAAGTATGCTGTATTGTTATGCTTCGAGCAAATTTAAGGCCATGGGCTAAAATTTCAACCGCTTTTTCAGGTTTATTTTCCAGTATTAAGCTTACAGCCTTAAAGCCTACTGTGCTTGAGATATTGCGGCAGCTCATAAAGTTTAAAATTTTCATGTTAAAACCAGCCTTATAATCTAAATTATAACGGCATTTTGGTTTTTCATAAGCTAATTTTAACATTTCAAAAACCAATTTGTATGCTTTTAAATCTTCATTTATTTTATCTTTGTGTTTTTTAAAAGCATTTATAAAATTTTCAGGCTTATTTATGTCGCGTAAAGTTAACGGCTCTCCAAGATTTTTAATTCTTGCAAGTTCTTTATTGATTAAGTTTGTATAATGAAAATCTAACAAAATATATATAGTTGCGAATATTAGTATTATTAAGAGAATCCTGAATATTAAGTAAAGTTTTTTTCTCATTTTTTATTCCTCCTTAAAAATTTTATTTAAGAGTTTATTTTTATCGGCAAAAAATAAACTCTTGCTTTTATTACTTATATTTATGCGCCATATTATATATTCAGGTGAAAAAACATCTTTAAGTTCGCTTATTATAATTGGTTTAGAAACGCTTTTTGCTTCAGTGTAGTGTTCTGGGGTAAAAGCATATAGGAAAATTATTGCCGCAATTAGAAGAATTAAAAAAGTATTTGCGAAAGCTAGTTTTTTTACCAATAAAAATTCAGCTCTTCTTCCCTGCAGTAATTCTTTTAATTTAATTTTTAAATTTTCTTTAAATTTTTCATTAAGGGTTATGATTTTAAATTTTTGCAAGTATTTTTCAGTTTTATCCATTAGTTTCACCAAGACTTTCTTTTAATTT
>JACPDS010000122.1 GCA_016183885.1 Armatimonadota bacterium | reverse complement strand
TAATTTAAAATTAAATTCATTAAAGATTATTTTTAAGGCTTTTTCAGTATAATGAATCCAGTGGTCTTCGGTAAAATGAGGCCAAAAATTCCCCAAGATAATCCTAGAGAGGCTTTCTGCGTTAGGGATAACTATAATAACAGTGCAGATTTCTTTTAAATAAGTATTTAAATTAGTTAAAAATTTTTGTACATCCGGAATATGTTCAAAAGAATCAAAAAAAGCTACTGTGCCGAAAGTTAAATTTTTTATTTTCTTGAAATCCTGAATAATTAATCGCTCTTGATTGATATTATTTTCTTTGCATAATTCAATTACACAAGGATCTAGATCATAACCATAAATATTTAAGCCCATTTCTAAAGCGGCTTTAAGACTTAATCCGCTTGCAGATCCTACTTCTAATATGGGTTGATTGATATTATTTCCTAAAATTTCCCAAAAGTTCTTAAAAGTTTTTAATTTAGCTTGATTTATAATGAAATTAGATTTATCATGTCCTCTTTCCTGAAAATAAGTTAGATTATAAGATTTAAAAGAAACTCCTTCAGGCTGGAATAAAGATCCGCAATTTTTACAATTCCAAAATTTTTTATAAGATTTTTTTTTAATTAAATTCTTGCTTAAACAAGCCGGGCAGTAATTAAACATTTATTTTATTTTTACTTAATTCTTCATAAAGTAATTGAAAGGCATTCAATACATTATCTACCAGAATTGATTTTATGCAAGGGAAAGTTTTTTTGCAGTAGCCGCCAGCATCTTCACCTCTTATATACATACAAGATTTATGATATTTTTTATCCATCGGCCCGAACTGGTATGGCGATCCCGGTCCCCAAATACTAACTGTAGGCGTTTGCGTGAAGCTTGCTAGATGTAAAGGACCTGAATCATTAGTAATAAATATGCCGCAAGTTGAGATTTTTTGGCAAAAATCTTCAGCGCTCCAAATTCCGGCAGAATTCTCAATTTTAATTTTAGGATTAATTTCTTTTGTTTTTTCGATAATTTTTTGATTAGCCGAATATTCATTTCTTGAACCGGTAAGTATAAAGTTAATTTGGGGGTATAATTGATTAATTTTCTTAATTAATTCTGCAAAATTTAAAGCATCCCATTTTCGTCCCAAGGCTAATTCTGAAGCATTAGGATTAATTAATATTAAGTCAGACTCTCTTTTTTGATTTATAGTTAAAGAAGAATTTAAAGAATTATTTAGACCAATTTTTTTAAAGGCTAATTTATAAATATTAGTTATGTGTGTAGCGTAAGAAAATGGCATAGTATCGGAATAACCTTTATTTCTTGGAAAATCTTTGTCCCAAAAACCTAAAGAATAAGATTTATTAAATAAAACAATTAGTTTGGTAAAAATAGAAGTAGTTCGAGAATAAAATTCAAAATCAATTATAAAATGAGGTTTTTGTTTAATAATTATTAAAATAGTTTTAAAATAATCAATTATAAAATTAAAAAATGTATTATTTCTTAGAGTGTATATTTTTTTAAACCCTAAAAATCTGGCAAATTCTTCATTTTCCCTGAAAGTTATTAAAATTATCTGTTCAGGAGAATACTTAAAAAAATTAAGACTGGCTTTAATTAAGGTTAAACTCCCTAATCCAAACATTTTTACTAAGATTATTTTTGAAGAATCGTTAAAAGTTATTTTTTGGAATCCGGTAAATAAACTAAGTAAATAATCAGGAATAATTCCAAAAATCGTGTCTAATTTTTTCATTAAAGAGATTTGCATAAGTAAAAGAGATGTTGGCGTTTATAAATTAAAAATCCTCCTATTTTAAAAAGGAAAATGATTATTCTATCTTGAAACTTTTATTTTTAAATTAATTTTTGCATATTTAAATTAAGGAGAATTTTTATGTTCACTAAAGAAGAACTTTTAGCTAAAGCTAAAAAACCAGGGGAAGAAGCTTTAAAACTTCATCCATTTTATCAAGGTAAAATAGAAATAATTCCTAAATGCAGGGTTAGAGATTTTGATGATTTTGCTATTTGGTATACTCCCGGTGTAGCTGAATCCTGCAAAGTTATCCATAAGGATAAAACAAAAGTATATGAACATACTAACAAATGGAATATGGTGGCGATAGTTAGCGATGGAACAAGAGTTTTAGGCTTAGGAGATATTGGGCCGGAAGCGGCTTTGCCTGTAATGGAAGGCAAGTCGCTTTTATTTAAATATCTAGGAGGAGTAGATGCTTTCCCTATTTGTTTAAATACAAAAGATCCAGATGAAATTATCAGGACTGTAAAATATCTTCAACCTTCTTTTGGGGGAATAAATTTAGAAGATATTGCCCAGCCTAAATGTTTTAAAATTTTAGATACTTTAAGAAAAGAAATGGAAATTCCGGTTTGGCATGACGATCAGCAGGGAACGGCAGCGGTTACTTTAGCCGGTTTGATTAACGCCTTGAAACTAGTTAAAAAATCTATTCAAAAGGCGAAGATTTCCTTAATAGGAGCGGGAGCGGCTAATATTTGCATTGCCCGAATTTTAATAAAGGCTGGAGTGTCGGCGGGGAATATTATAATGACCGATAGTAAAGGGATTTTATATCCCGGAAGGATAGAGTTAAAAAATGATTTTCCTGAAAAATGGGAGATGTGTATTATTACTAATCAAGAACGAAGAAGAGGCGGAATTCCTGAAGCTTTAGACGGGGCGGATGTTTTAATTTCTCTTTCTACCCCCGGCCCCGATGTCATAAAAAAAGAATGGATTAAGAAAATGGCTCAAGATCCAATTGTTTTTGTTTGCGCTAATCCCATCCCGGAAATTTGGCCCTGGGAAGCTAAAGAAGCCGGCGCGAAAATTGTAGCTACAGGCAGATCTTATTTTCCTAATCAGATAAATAATTCATTG
>JACPDS010000001.1 GCA_016183885.1 Armatimonadota bacterium | reverse complement strand
GCATCCTGCTTATTCAAGATAAAACTGGTATATTTCATGTTTTTGATTCTAAAGAAAATTTAAAAGATATCGCTAAATATATCTGGAACGAACCTAATTTAGAGAATTACCGCATAACCGGAAAAGAAAATCCTAATAAAATAAAAGATTTAATCTTTGTAGAATTAGCTAAAGATAAAACTCAAAGATTAAGGAGTTCTTCGGAATTTTTAGATGATCATTATTTTGAAGATTAATTTTTCTAAAAAAATTAATCTCAGCTTTTGAGCTTCATACAACTTATGGAAGATCGCCGCGAGGCTGTCCAAAAACATAACTTTTCGTTTCAAGCGATACCCCGCCGACGGCGGGGTTGGCTTAAGCGGGGGTTGTCCAAAAAGTCAAATTTAAAATGTTTATATGCTATATTAAGTTAAATTTAGATATTAGAATTTAGAATTTTTTTATAATCGCGCTATTTTGAAAAATCAAATAAATAAAAAAATGCTAAATTCAAGACCTGACCCCAACATCCTCTTTACTTTTATTGAAATTGCGTTATAAATAATTAATGAGTGAAATAGCGAAAAAAAAGGGGGACATTTATGCAGATAAATAAAACAAATAATAATGGGTTTGATGATTCAAATTTGGCGCAAGCTAGCCCATCCAGTATTTTAGCTCCTCGGGATACTTTTGCTAAAAGTCAGCCTGTTTCTCCCATTAATATTGAGAAAATTGAAAAGAAATGGGATTATGAAACTGGCGGGGCAATTTATTGCTCGCCCTTCTTTAGTGAAGACGTCGAAAATAAAAATCTTGTTGTCGGAAGCGGTGATGGAAAAGTTTACGTTCTTGATCCTGAAACTGGAAGTAATAAATGGGATTTTAAAACTGGCGATATAAGTTGGTTCTTGCCCCGCCTTAGTCAAGACGGCAAAACTTTTACTGCCGGAAGCGGTGATGGAAATGTTTACACTTTAAAGTTCAGCACTAAAGAAGAAATAATAGGCAAAATCCGTCAAACTCAAGGGCAAGATTCTCCTTCTCCTAAAGTAAATAAAGAGACAGCTGAGATAATCTTAGATAGTCTAAAAGGGGGAAATATTAATTTTTCCAAGACTGAAGCCATAGAACTTCTTGCCCAGGGCAAAGAAATAAGGTTTATTGATAAAGACGGCGCATATACTTTTATTAAAAATTTTAAAGAATTAGAACAATTTAATGCGGCTGAATGGCTGCCTGCTCCTATAGATACAAACGCTTCGCTTCCCATAGATTGGCGGGCATCGGCAATATTTTTAAGACGTCATAGAGGGGAAGTTTATTCCAGTAAAGAAAATTTAAAGCTCGGCGTATTTGAGACCCTAAAATATCTTTCCCGGGGAGAAGAAATATACATTTTTGATAAAAATGGCTTTAAAAATTTTATTAAAAGTTTTGCCGAATTTGAAGAATTTAGTATCAATTCTTTATAAAAGTTCAATTATTCTTTAAAAGCTGCCAGCTGATTTGTTTGTTTTTCTAGGAAATAAACTATATTAGATTTCTTTGCGCAGTCGAACCAACCCCCTCACCCTTACCCTCTCCCCAAAGGAAGAGGGTCGTCCAAAAAAGATAGCCCTGCTATTAGCTATCTTTCGTCTATATTTTTTTCTTTTAAACCGTCTTCCATCATTGTTAAACAATAAGGGCAGGCGCTTGCAACAATTTGGCTTTTAGTTTTTACAACTTCATCCGCTCTTTTAATATAAATTTTTTCACCTTGCAGTTCTTCCATCCACATTTTTCCTCCGCCGGCTCCGCAGCAAAAACTTTTATTATGATGATGGGTCATTTCTACAAGCTTTCCAGAGGATAAATTTTGAATAATCTGACGAGGATGATCATAAATATTATTAAATCTCCCTAAATAACAAGAATCATGATAAGTAATAGTTTGAGGAATCTTTTTAAAAAGTTTAAGTTTTTTCTCTTTAATTAAATCAGCTAAAAAAACACTATGATGAATTACTTCAAAATTTCCGCCCATTTGAGAATATTCATTTTTAAGAGTATTAAAACAATGGGGGCAGCTGGTAAGAATTTTCTTAAATTTATAATTTTTGAAAGTTTGAATATTTTTTTGAGCTAGATTTTGATATAAATATTCATTTCCGGTGCGTCTTGCGGGATCTCCGCAGCAAGCTTCATCTGTTCCCAAAAGAGTAAAATCTACTTCTAAACTTTTAAGAATCTTTATTAAACTGCGGCTGACTTTTTTATTCCTTTCATCAAAAGAAGCCGCACAGCCTGCAAAATAAAGCAATGAAGCTTCTTTATTTTTTATATTTATTTCTAAATTATGAACAAATTTTTCCCTTTCCATATATCCAATTCCCCATGGATTAAGATTAACTTCTAAATTTCTATAACATAAGGTAAGCTCTTTGGGAAATTTACTTTGAGTCAAAACTAAATGTCTTTTAAATTCAGCAATCTTGTTTAAAGGTTCAATGAATACCGGACAATGTTCCTGACAATTTCCGCAAGTGGTGCAGGACCAGATTTCATCTTCTGCAACCGCTTTCCCGATTAAAGGTTTAAAAATTTCTTTTTGAGCTAATAATTCTTTCTTTAAATTTAAAATTACTTTTTTAGGAGAAAGCGGTTTTTTAGTTAAATAAGCCGGGCAGTTTTCCTGACATCTCCCGCATTCAGTGCAAGCGTAAAGATCTAAAAGATCTTTCCATGAAAAATCAGAAAATAATTCTGCCCCAAATCTTTCTTCTTTTTCTAAATCTAAATAAGGCAGAGCGCCGGGGGAATCTAAATTTCTAAAAAATTCCGCTATAGGACAGGTAATTAAATGTAAATGCTTTGATAAAGGAATATAAATTAAAAAGCCGAGTATAATAATTAAATGCGCCCACCAGCTTAGTTCATAGTACAGTAAAATTTTCTCTTTAGGGAAATTATTAAAAAGTAAAGCTAAATTTTTGGCAATAAAAGATAATGAATTTGCCGGGTTTTTTTCTAAGGAATAACGTAAGGATTCACTTAAAAAACCCATGCTTACCACTAAAAAAATTAAAATTAAAATAATAAGCGCTTCTTTTGAATTTTCCAATCTTTCCGGTTTAAAAATAAAGCGGCGCATTAAAGCTAAGATTACTCCAATTATAGCAAGAATTCCAAAAAAATCTCTTAAGTCTAAAAAATAGGGGTAAATTAAATTATTCCCCAAGATCGGGAGCTTAAAATTTAAAAAAAAAGCTTTCCCTAAAAGATCAATATAACTTACGGCTAAAATAATAAATCCCCAGAAAATAAAAAAATGCAATATTCCTGAATAAGCATAAGCAAAAACTTTTTTATGCCCCAAAACATATAAAAATAAAGTTTTTATTCTTAAGGGAATTTTATTAAAACGCTTCGCTTTTTTGCCTAAGAAAATTAAACGCAAGCGGTCGTATAATATATAAGAAAAAATACTTAAAGAAATTAAAATTAAACTTAATAAAATTATTTTATTAAGCAAAGAAAATGGGGGTATATTATCCATTTTTTAATTAGTTAAAATTTTTTTAAATTCTTCGGTAAGCAATGGAACCACTTCAAATAAATCCCCTACGATTCCATAATTAGCCACTTTAAAAATATTTGCTTCCGGATCTTTATTAATAGCGATAATGCATTTGGAAGAACTCATTCCCACCAAATGTTGAATGGCTCCGCTAATTCCGCAGGCAATATATAAATCGGGAGAAACTACTTTCCCGGTTTGTCCTACCTGATATTGATGATCGCGCCAGCCTGCATCTACGGCTAAACGCGATGCTCCCACCGCCGCTCCCAAAACTTCCGCTAATTCTTCCAGGAGTTTAAAATTTTCCGCCTCTTTTAATCCTCTTCCGCCGGAAACAATAATTCGAGCTTCGCTAATTTCTAAAGTTTCTTCTTTAGGTTTTAAAACTTCTAATAATTTTATTTTTAAGTTATCTTGGGGGATAAAACTCAAATGAATAATTTGAGCTTGGTTATTAGGATTTTCTTCTATTAAAGGGAAAATATTCGGCCTTAAAGCCGCCGCCTGAAAAGAAGTTAAAGATTGATAAGCAGCGATTACTTTTCCAGAATAAATAGGATGAATATATTCTAATAGATTATCTTTTATTTTTAAATCCGTGCAGTCGGAAATTAAGCTGATTTCTAATTTAGCGGAAACTAAAGCCGCTATTTCTTTTCCGTGGATATTAGCCGGCAATAAAAAAAGAGCAGGTTTTTTTTCTTTAATTATATTAACTAAAATCTCGCTGTAACTTTGAGAGTTAAATTCTCCCAAAGATGGATCTTCAATTAATAAAATTTCACTGGCGCCATAAGAAGAAATTAAAGCGCTAAAGTCTTTTAAATTATTCCCTATTAAAACATTAATAACTTTTTTGCCGTTGGCTAACCTCTTAGCTTCACTTAAAACTTCTAAAGAGGCTCTGGTAAGTTTTTGATTTTTTATCTCTCCTAAGGTTAAAATATCCATCTTAATTATTCTCCATTTTAAATTATTTTAGCTTCTTCTCTTAGAAATTTAACTAATTTTTGGGCAGCTTCTTTTAAATCTCCATCTAAAATTTTTCCCTGAGAACGAGGAGAAGGATATTCTAAGCGAGTTAATTTTGTTTTAATTAGATTTTCAGGATTTATCCCTAAATCCTGAATTTTTATCTCGGAGATTATTTTTTTCTTAGCCTGCATAATCCCCATTAAAGAAGCATAACGCGGTTCGTTTAAGCCTTTTTGAGCAGAAATTACCGCTGGAAGTTTAATTTTAAAAACTTCTGTAAATCCCTCTATTTCTCGATGAACTTTTATTTGAGAATTATCTATAAATTCAATTTTAGTGGCTAAACTCACAAAAGGTATATTTAATAAAGAAGCAATTATTCCGCCTGTTTGGGCCATATCGTCATCAATAGCTTGTTTGCCGCATAAAATTAAATCATAACCTAACCGTTCCACAGTTTTAGCTAAAATAAAAGCGCTGGAAAAATTATCTAAAATAAAATCTTCTTGAGGAATAAGAACAGCTTTTTCTATTCCTAAAGCTAAAGCGCTTCTTAAGGCTTCTTGTGTTCGAGGAGCTCCTAAAGTAATTACTGCGGTTTCCGCATTATTTAATTTTTCTTTTATTCTTAAGGCTTCTTCTAAAGCAAATTCATCATAAGGATTAATAATATATTTAATTCCGCTTTCTTCAATGCTTGTTTTTTGAGAATTAATTTTAATATATGCTTCTGTATCAGGAACTTGTTTTATGCAAACGACGATTTTCATTTTTCCTCCTATATTAACCACAGAAGTGGTTAATCATAGCATTTCCTTATTCAGCTATATTAAAGTAGTTACTTTTAAATTTTCATCCACAATTAATTTTGCTTCGGTTTTTGATTTTACTTCTTCTATGCTGGTATCGGGAGCAATTTCTTTTAAAATTAACCCAGATGGCGAAACTTCAATTACCGCTAAGTCAGTTATAATTAAATCGACTACTTTTTTTCCCGTTAAAGGCAGTTTGCATTTTTTTAAGATTTTAGGCGATCCATCAGAAGCGGTATGCTGCATGGCAATAATCACTTTTTTTGAATTAGCCACTAAATCCATTGCCCCGCCCATTCCCTTAACCATTTTGCCCGGAATCATCCAGTTAGCCAAGTTTCCGGCTTCATCTACTTCCATTGCTCCAATTACGGTTAAATCAATATGTCCTCCTCTGACCATTGCAAAGGAATCAACGCTGGAAAAATAACATGCCCCGGCAATTTCAGTTATAGTTTCTTTTCCAGCATTAATTAAATCAGCATCTTCTTCGCCCTTAAGAGGATAAGGGCCAATCCCTAAAAGTCCATTTTCTGAATGCAAGATTACCGTAAGCGCATCTGGAATATAATTAGCCACTAAGGTAGGAATGCCGATTCCTAAATTAACATAATAACCGTCTTTAAGTTCTTGCGCTACTCGTTTGGCGATAAACTCTTTTTTCGATTCTTTTGTCATAATGCTCTCCTTTCACGACTATTTTTACATAAATACCCGAGGTAGCAATTTTTTCAGGATCTAAAGCTCCCGCCGGCACGATTTCTTCGGCTTCAACAATAGTGCATTTAGACGCTGTAGCCATCATAGGATTAAAATTGCGGGCAGTTTTATGATAAACTAAATTGCCGTAAATATCAGATTGATAAGCTTTAATAAAAGAAAAATCAGCTTTCAATGGTAATTCTAAAAGATATTCCTTTCCATTAATAATTTTTTTCTCTTTTCCTTCTTCGATAGGGGTTCCAATTCCGGTAGGAGTATAAAATCCTCCAATACCTGCGCCGCCGGCTCTAATTCTTTCGGCAAATGTTCCCTGCGGATTTAATTCTATTTCAATTTCTTTATTAATTACTTTTTTTTCTAAAAGAGAATTTTCTCCAATATAAGTAGCAATCATTTTTTTAACCTGATTATTATTAATTAAAATTCCGATTCCGGCATCATCTACGCCGGCGTTATTGCTAATAATAGTAAGATTCTTTGTTCCTTTGTTATATAAAGCTCGAATTAGATTCTCGGGAATCCCGCAGAGTCCAAATCCTCCCATCATAATCACAGCGCCATCTTGAACCAATTTAACCGCTTCTTCGATAGTTTTTATTTTATTCATTTTCTTCACCTCCTAACAAAAATAAATTTTAAGTAAAAATTTCTTCTATACAGCTTGTAAAAATCCTGTTTCTAGTTATGGGGCTGTCGTTGAATTCGTGTCAACGCATATTAATGGCGGGCATGGATTTTAACTTTGCGTTTTTTCGTTTTGGATTTTAAACATTTGGATTTTGATATTGTTTAGGATTTAAATATTAGAATTTAGAATTTTTTTTATGTATTTATCAATAGCTATCAGCTATATTTATGAGGCAGTAATGTGATTATAAAAAAAGTTAACAAAATTTTAACAAAAATCACTTTATTTTAATAAAAGTTTCCATTAAAATTAAAAGTATTATGAACACAATTAATTTAAAATTAAAAGGTTTAGCAAGTCCTTACGTTCAAGAAAAAAAATATCTTAAAGATTCTCTCCAAAATGAAGCAGCTTTAGAGAGACATCCTGTAGGTATTTTTTTAGAAGATCTCCGAGCTACAGCTTTTGAAGTAATTTCTAAAGATCGCGGTTTTGCTTTTAGACAATCTGTAGATATGGTAAAAGACTTATTTTTAAAAGATTTGCCTCCAAATTTATCCGGCATGATTTCTCCTAAAATTTGGAGCGTAACTAGATTTATTCAAACAATTTTAGATTTTCAACTTGCCCAATCTACTCTTATGAATCCTGATAAATCCTGGCTGGATAAAAGCATTGATCTTGGGCATGTAATTACAGATATATGCGGGATCGCGGGAATTTTTCTGCCTTCAATTCCGATTTTAACGATAACGGCTTATTTAGGCGATATCGCCGCTGTAGGCTATCATACTGCGGGAGCGGTAGAGAGTAATGGTCTTTTCTTTACTAAGAAAAATAATAAATCCTTAGAATCTTCTAATTCTTCGTTAAATTCAAAACCTGATGTTAAAGAAACTCTCCTAAAAAAGCAAGCCGGATAATTTTCTTTCTAATTTTTTTCCCAAAAAAGGAATTTTCTTTTCTTAAAGCGAAAAAAAATAAGTTTTTTATGAAAAAATTATTTATTCTTGACGAAATCAAAGAAAACCCTTTAATTAATACTTATTTAAAGCAAGCTGATGACGTGATGTCTGCTATGGGTTACACAGAGCATGGGTTAAGGCATGCTAATTTAACCGCTAATATCGCTAAAAATATTCTGGAATACTGGATGTGCGAGCCCAAAGAAATAGAATTAGCGGGAATTGCCGCATATTTACATGATATCGGCAACTGTATTTCCAGAACAAATCACAGTCAGATAGGCGCGCTTTTAGCATTTAATTTATTAAATGAATTAAAAATAGAACCTTTAAATATCACTCAAATTATTGGAGCAATCGGCAATCATGAAGAAACTGAATTTGGAGAACCAATTAGTTTAATTTCCGCAAGCGTCATTCTAGCCGATAAAACAGATGTGCATCGCAGCCGGCTCCCTAATCCCGATAAAGCTAATTTTGATATTCACGATCGAGTTAATTATTCCACCTTGAATTCTTTCTTAAGAGTAAATAAGAAAGAAAAAATTATTACTTTAGAACTAACGATTGACACTTCGATTGGTTCGATAATGGAATATTTTGAAATTTTTTTAGAAAGAATGAAAATATGCCGCAGAGCGGCTAATTTCATGGGAGCAAATTTTAAATTAGAAATAAATCAAAACAAAATATTATAAAATAGGAGCGGACTATGAACTGGAATAAAAATAAAGAAATTATTTTAACCATTTTAATTGCTATAATTACTATTCTTAGCTGGTTATCTTTTTATGATTATAAGAATA
Organism: Armatimonadota bacterium; assembly: GCA_016183885.1. GTDB lineage: Bacteria > Vulcanimicrobiota > JACPDS01 > JACPDS01 > JACPDS01 > JACPDS01. Next base: position 497 of record JACPDS010000001.1, on the reverse strand, counting down.
AAAATTTTAAAATTAAACTTGGCTTAGATTTGCGTTCCGGATCGCATTTAACTTTACGATTAAAACCTGTAATCGATCCTAGTACTAAAAAATTAAGAGAAATCAATTATCAGGTAGTTAAGCAAACTATTGAAATATTAGAACGAAGAATTAATCCTCATGGAACAATGGAATTAATTATGCAGCCCGAAGGATTAGATCGGATTATTATAGAGATTCCGGAAATGACAAATTTAAAAGAGGTGGAAGATTTAATCAGCCAAACCGCTCATTTAGAATTTAAAGAACAATTTTATAATCCTGCTACCAAACAATTAGATTATCGCACAGTTTTAGATGGAACGGCTTTAAGCAGCGCTGATGTAGGTTTTGACAGCGCTAATAATCCTGTGGTAAGTTTTACTTTGAATAAAGAAGGGGCTAAAGAATTTGCTAAGATTACCGAACGAAATGTAGGGAAACCTTTGGCAATATTTTTTGATGAAAAATTAATTGAT
>JACPDS010000117.1 GCA_016183885.1 Armatimonadota bacterium | reverse complement strand
TATTTTATTGACTTTAAGTTTTTTCGCTTCCTGCACGCAAGGGAAAAAGGAAAGCGCTAGAGAAAAAACTTCGTTAATATCCAGCGAGGCGATAAATTTTTCTCTGCCGGATATTAAAGATAAAAAAATTAGTTTAAGAGAATTTAAAAATAAAAAAGCGGTTTTATTGGTCTTTTGGGCTACATGGTGTCCTTATTGCCTAGAAGAAATCCCAAAATTAAGGAATTTACATAAAGAATTTTCCGCTAAAAACTTTGAAATTTTAGCAGTAAATATTAAACAAAAAAAACCTGTTGTGAGCGCGTTTATGGATGATAGAGGTATAAAATACCCTGTTTTATTTGATTATGACGGCAGAGTGGCAAAATCTTACAATATTTTCGGCATCCCTACAAATATAATCATAGATAAAGGCGGAAAAATAATTTATCATGGAAACGAATTGCCTGAAAATATAAATGAACTTATAAAAGGTTTATTATAAAAATTTAATTTTAAGCATGGAGGAGATAATGCCGGCTGAGGAGATAATAGCAGACGTTTATTGGATTGGCGCAATTGATTGGAATGTAAGAAATTTTCACGGATATACCTATAATACAAAAAGAGGCACTACTTTTAACGCTTACTTAATTTTAGATGATAAAATTACTTTAATAGACACTGTTTTTAAACCTTTTGCGCAGGAGATGCTTGAAAATATAAGTTCGATTGTTTCTCCAGAAAAAATCGATTATATTATTGTTAATCATTTAGAACCAGACCATTCCGGAGCGCTTCCCAGAATATTCGAATTTTGTCCAAAAGCGAAAATATTCGGCAGCGTGAAATCTAAAGAAGGTTTATATAAACATTATTATAATCAGATTGGTTTGGATTTCCAGGTGGTAAAAACGGGCGATAAACTACATCTTGGCAAAAAAACATTAACTTTTATTGAGACTCCTATGATTCATTGGCCTGACAGCATGTTTACTTATTTAATAGAAGGAGAAATTCTCTTCTCTAACGATGCCTTTGGACAACATTGGGCTAGCATGGAAAGATTTGACGATCAGGTTAATGAAACTGTGCTTATGGATGAAGCTTTAAAATATTATGCTAATATTCTTTGGCCGTTTAGTTCTCTTATTTTAAGGAAAATTGAAGAAATTCAAAAACTAAATATTCCTTTAAAAATTATCGCGCCCAGCCATGGAATAATCTGGAGAAAAAATCTAAACAAAATAATACAAACTTATTTAGCTTGGGCAAAAAATGAAACTAAACTTAAAGTTGTTATCGCTTATGAAACGATGTATGGTTCAACAGAAATTATGGCAAAAAATATCGCTAAAGGAATAATTGATTCTCAAGTTGAAGTTAAAATTTTTGATATCAATCAAATTGACCGGACAGAAATAATTAAAGAAATGTTTGAAGCCAAAGCTTATCTTATTGGATCATCTACTCATGATAATGCTATGCTTCCAAATATGGCTGGCTTTTTAAAATTTTTGAGAGGATTAAAGCCTAAGGGCAAATTTGCCGGCGTATTTGGTTCTTACGGATGGGGAGGAGGAGCGCTAAAGGATATTGAAGAAGTTCTTAAAGAAACGGGAATAGAAATCATTCAAAATCCGCTTGCTATTCAATATGTTCCCGATGAAAACCAAATTAAAAATTGCTATGAATATGGAAAAGATTTTATTTTAAAACTTAAAAAAGAAAATCAGCAAAATTTAAATTTAATTTCTTCTTAAAATTATAAGTATAGATTTAGAAGTTTAAACAAAAAAGAGGTATGATTTATGAAAAAATATCAATGCACTGTTTGCGGATATATCTATGATCCTGAATTGGGAGACCCTGATAATGGAATTAACCCCGGCACTTCTTTTGAAGCCCTGCCGGATAATTGGACATGTCCTGTATGCGGGGCGGATAAAAATGCCTTTAAATTAATTTAAAGGAGGTGAAAAAACAATGGCTAAAAAAACAGAAAAAAAGATTAGCAAAAAAGGCAAATGCTGCTAAAACTTAATTTAAAATAAGGAGGTTTTTATAAAATGGGTAAAAAAGCAATTGAAGTCGCGGGAATCGATATTAAAGATTTAATTAAAGATTTAAATAAAGCTTATGCGGATGAATGGCTGGCATATTATTCTTATTGGTATATGGCAAGAACAGTTACCGGGCCGGCTTATGAAGATATGAGCGAGTTTTTAGAAAAAATTGCTAAAGATGAAGAAGAACATGCCAAAGAATTAGCCGATAGAATAATAGAGTTAGGCGGATTACCTATTTCTTATCCAATGAACCTGGAGAAAAATGCCAACGCTCCTTATCCTAAACCGCCTGAAGCAACTTCGGATTATAAAGGTATTATAAAAGTTGTTACCGAAGCTGAAGCCGGAGCTATTGAAGTTTATAATAAACTTGCCTCAAAAACCTTTGGGAAAGACCATGTTACTTATCAGCTTATGTGCCATATATTAGAGGAAGAAGTAAAACATGAGGAGACTTTTGAAAATTTACAAGAACATTTATTGGTAAATTTATAAATTTTAATGAATGGAAAAAAATTCTAATAAAAAGGTAAAAATTTATAGCACTCCGCTTTGTTCATATTGTATGAAAGTTAAACTCTTTTTGCATAAACATAATATCGACTATGATGAGTATGATGTTTCTAAAAATATAGAGTTAGCTGAAGAAATGATTAAAATATCCGGTCAAACCGGCGTCCCGGTTTTGGATATCGAAGGGAAAATAATCATTGGATATAATAAAGATGAGATAAAAATGGCACTGGGTTTATAAAAAATGGTTGACTTAGTTATTATCGGGGCAGGACCGGCTGGTATTACCGCCAGCGTATATGCTGCGCGCAAAAAAATGGATTTTCTTGTTATAACTAGAGATATTGGAGGTCAGGCGGCATTAAGCGGAGATGTAGAAAATTATACCGGCTATCAGTTTATTACCGGTCCGGAACTGGCGGAAAAATTTGAAGAACATATGCGGAAATATAAAATTAAATTAAAAGAAGATGAAGAAGTAATTAATCTTGAGAAGATAAATGATGAAATTTTAATTAAAACCAATCAAGAAGATTATAAGACAAAAACAGTTATAATCGCCTCTGGAAAAAGATCGAAAGAATTGGGTATATCGGGAGAAAAAGAGTTTAAAAATAAAGGACTTACATATTGCGCCACATGCGATGCTCCTCTTTTTGCGGGAAAAGAGGTGGCGGTAATCGGCGGAGGAAATTCAGCTTTAGATGCCGTATTACAATTATTAAAAATTGCCAAGAAAATTTATTTAATTAATAACCGCTTAACTCTTGCAGGCGACTTAATAATGCAGGAAAAAATTAAACAAAGCGAAATCGTCAAGATATTTAATGATGCGCAAATAAAAGAAATCTTTGGAGATAAAATGGTTAACGGTATTAAAATAAAAAAACAAAATAAAGAAGAAATACTGCCTGTGCAAGGAATTTTTGTGGAAATTGGTCTTATTCCTAATTCTGAATTTATAAAATATATAAATAAAAATAAACAAGGAGAAATTATAGTAAATTGCTATAATGAAACTAACCTTCCCGGAATTTTTGCCGCAGGAGATGTTACTAATGTTCCTGAGAAGCAGATTATTATAGCGGCTGGAGAAGGAGCTAAAGCCGCGCTTGGAGCATTTAAATATTTAGCCAGAGTATAAATGAAATATCAGGTATAATAATGGACCCGAATGTTTTACATAATATAAGTTATGGAATGTATGTAATTTCAGCCAATAAAGAAGGTGCTTTCAATGGACAAATAGCCAATACAGTATTTCAAATAACCAATGAACCTGTCGTAATTGCTATAAGTATAAATAAACAAAATCTTACTTGCGAATTTATAGAAACTAGTTTAAAATTTAGCGTATCAATATTGGACAAAGAAACTCCTCTTAATTTTATCGGAAAATTCGGGTTTAAATCCGGCAGAAAGGAAAATAAATTTAAAGATATTAAATTTAAAGTGCTTGCTTCAGGTTGTCCCGTAGTATTAGATAACGCAATTGCTTATCTTGAAACAAAAGTAATTAATAAATTTAACTGCGGCACACATACGCTTTTTTTAGGAGAGTTAATAAATTCTGAAATGATAAAAATTGGAAATCCAATGACATATGCTTATTATCATGAAGTAAAACATGGAGTTACTCCTGATACCGCCCCTACTTTTATTAAAGAAGAAGTAATGAAAATACAAAATATTATTGACAAATAAACTAATCTAAAATAAAATTAGAAAGAAAATTATAATTAAAAGCGCTTGACCGCGCTAGATGGGGAACTAGCGATGCCCTGCACCTGCAACTCGCTATAGCAGGGTCGAAGGCTTATAGTGCGGATTTATTTTTATAGAAATGTTATTAGATAAGAAGTATTGACGGTTAGGTCCTGCGCAACAAAAAACTTGTGAACCCCGTCAGGTTCGGAAGAAAGCAGCGGTAAATAAGAAATTTTGTGTGCCGCAGATTTGCTTAACCTGAGCTGTCTTTCTGTTAACAGCTATGAAAAGAAAGACAAATATAAGGGCGCGGTCAAGTATGAAAAAATTTTTTTAGGAATTCAATGTTAAAGAAAATAAAAGAAAAAAAATGGCGGATTAAAATTCATCCCAAAAATTCTAAGAGTGTTTATCATTATCAAATTGGTTTTTGGCATTTAATAATTATTAATTTATTTCTTTTAAGTTTATTTTTACTTCCTTTTTATTTTAATAATAATAAAATTCAAAAACAAAAAGCTAGAATACAAATTTTAACTAAAGAAAAAGAACATCTTTCTAAAGTATTGATTAAACAAAATAAAGCTTTGCAGAATAAAATTGAAAAAGTTGAAAAACAAAATAATGAAATTAAAAAGATTTTAGGAATAAAGCCCTTTAAAAAATATCATAAATCGCTTCGAGCTTCCCGCGGGGGAATATTTTTGAATAAATACTGGAATTTTAAAGAAAAACTGGAAAATTTATCTAAAGAGCAGATATTTTTAAGAATGTCGGCTTTAAAATATAAAAAGAAAAAAAATTTAGAAAGAAAAATTCGAGCTTTAGAGGAAATTCCTTCAATCTGGCCTGCCGGCGGATATATTTCATCTTCTTTTGGGTGGAGACTGCATCCTATTTATGGAGTAAATGACTTTCATTCAGGAGTAGATATCATTGCTCCTTACGGTGCTCCTATTTACAGCGCAGCGGGAGGGGAAGTGGTTTTTGCCGGTTATGAGGGAGGTTATGGTTATACTATAAAAATTAAACATTCACAAGGATTAGAAACGCTTTATGGCCATTGCTCAAGTATAATTGTATTTTCAGGTCAAAAAGTAAAACAAAGAGAGTTAATCGGATATGTGGGTTCTTCAGGAATGACTACAGGCCCTCATTTACATTATGAAATCTCTTGTTTTGGAATTAAGCAAAATCCGGAAAGTTATTTAAATACTAAAAATAAATTAATTTCTCAAATTAATAAAGTAAAATAGCCAAGATGGAATTTATAATTAGTTTTTTAATTTTGTTCTCCCGAAAGAAAACCGAACCGTTTCTACGTTATCATGCTTATCAAAGTTTATTTTTAGGGATAGTTTTAAGTTTTATTTTTTTAATTTTAATTATGTTTAGTTTTGTATTTTTCTTAACTACTTCTACTTGGGCTAATTTATTTACTTCAATTTTTTTTATATTTATCTTAATTATACTATCTCTTTATTTATTAGCTTCTCTTGGGGCAATTTTATATTGCGCTTATATTGCTTCCTTGGGAAAAGTTTTTAAGATTCCTTATCTTAATATTTTTTTAGAGAAATTTTTTAAAATATCTCCTGAGGAATAGTTTATATCTTCTAGCAGAATACTATGTCGCGCCCGCGCGCGGGTGCGTGGATTGACATGCCACGGGCTATGCCCGTGAGTATTTATTTTTTTAATTGACAAAAAGGACAGAGATGTTCCTTGCTTAAATCCCCGCAAGAAACACATTTATTCCATCCGCTCTTTTTTTTAAGGTGTTTAAGTTGAATGGATTTTGTTAAAATTCTTCCAAGAATTTCCCGCAAATGATCATCGGAAATATTTTCCAAGATTGTTTTTATTTTTTCTTCTTCTTGATTTGATAAAGGAGGAGCAGATTTTAAAATAGATTTAGAATAGTTTTTTTTGATTATGCCTGTCTTAAAATGCAAATCTTTAATAATGTTTTCATTTAATTTTTGATTAATTTTCTGACGAATAATTTCTTTTAAACAGCTTAATTCATATACCCATGCGGAATTTTTTACTTTAACATATAAAATACCGTCTTTTATAAAAGAAATTTGAGTATTTTGAAAAATTTTTTCTCCCGCGATTTCTTCCCAAAAAGAATCTATTTTAATTAGTTTAAATTGACTGCTTAAATTAAATTTTTTAGAATAAGATTCAAGAAGCTCTTCTATTTTTAATAACATGATAAGACGCCTTGTTTTATAAAATAATAATTTCCCGAAAATTTATTAATAAATAAAGGCAGTTCTGTAAAAGCTAAAAAAATCTGACCGGCATTTAAAATTAAATTACCGATACTTTTTTGATGATTTAAATCTAAAGAAGAAATACAATCATCTAAAATTAAAATCGGCCATGTTTTAGTTTCTTGAAAAAGCAATTTAGCCTGCGCAAATTTTAAAGCTAAAACTGTTAAATGCTGTTCCCCTAAAGATCCAAAAAGTCTTATAGGAAATCCGTCTAAGGAAAAATTAAGCTCGTCAAGATGAGGACCGCAAAGAGTAAATTTTTTTCTTATTTCCTCTTCAAGCAGTTTTTCTAATTTTTTCTTATAAGTTTCTTTAAGATTATTATTTAAAGAAAGATTGGCTTGATAAGTAAGTAAAATCTTTTTTTTGTTAAATAAAGAAAAATAATCATAAAATATCGGAGTAAATTTTTTAATAAACTCCTGCCTTTTTAAAATAATTATTAATCCTAAATCTACTAATTTTTCATTTAAAGCTTCGATTAAAATTAAGTTGTTGTTTGAGCGCAATAGTGAATTTTTCATTTTTAAATATTGATAATATTGAATTAAAGTTTTTAAATAGATAGGATTGATCTGGCTGATTAAAAAATCTAGAAAGCGCCTTCTCCAAATCGGCCCCTCGGTAATAATTTTCAAATCAAAAATAGAAAACATTACCGATTTTACCTGCCCGTAGAATAAACTTATTTTTCTACAGGTGTTGCCGTCTAATTTAATTAACTTTTTAATTAGAAATTTTTCTTTTGTCCATAAGATATTAACCAGTTTGGTTTGAAAATTTTCTTCGATACTGGCTTTAATTTGAGAAAAATCTTCTTTTTGGCAGATTATTTCCATTTCTTTTTGCGCTTTATAAGACTTTCCTAAAGATAAAACAAATAAAGCCTCCAGGAGATTGCTTTTTCCTTGAGCATTATCTCCCAGGAAAATATTAAGTTTTTCATGCGGGGTAAAATGTAAATTTTTATAATTTCTAAAATTAGTCAAGGAAAACTCTTTGATTAACATTTCAAAGATATATACTCTATAAAAGGAATAAAACCTACTAAAGGGGAAAAAATATATTATGAAAATAGGAATGTTCTCCGATTGTTATTTGCCGATGATTAACGGCGTAGTAAGAGCGATTGTTACTTTTAAAAATTGTCTTGAAAAACTTGGAGATGAAATCTTTGTTTTTGCTCCTCAAGTTCCTAAATTCAAGGAAATTGATTCTAAAGTTTTTCGTTTTTTTTCCGCGCCATTTCTTTTTCAAAAAGAATATAGGATAAGCTTCCCTTTTCCAATTAATTATTTAAATAAAGTTAAATTATTAAATTTAGATTTAATTCATATTCACAGTCCCTTTTTTATGGGTTTTTTAGGAATTTATTTAGCTAAAAAATATCAATTGCCTTTAATTTTCACTCATCATACCCGTTGGGAGGAATATACTCATTATATTCCGATTCTATCATCAAATATTTTAAGAAAAATAGCTTTAAAACAGGAGAAATATTTTTGCGAATCATCCAATAAAGTAATTGCTCCTACTTTTAAAATTAAAGAGCTTCTTGAAAAAAGAGGGATTAATGGAAAAATTCAGGTAATTTCCGCGGGAATAGAATTAGAAAAATTTAAATTAGGGGAAAAAGAAAAAGTATTTCAACATTTTAATTTTTTAAAAGGAAATAAAATTTTATTTTATGCCGGACGTTTAGCTAAAGAAAAAGGAATAGATTTTTTATTAGACTGCTTTTCATTAATTTTAATGAGATTCCCTAAAACTTATTTTCTTTTAGCGGGAGACGGCCCTTATCGAAAATTTTTAGAAAAAAAGGCTGAAAATTTAAATTTAAAAGATAGAATAATTTTTTTAGGTTATCTTAAAATTGAAGAATTAATTGATTATTATACCGCAGCCTGCGTTTTTTTATTTTCTTCTTTTACGGAAACTCAAGGATTAGTAGTGCAGGAAGCTTTAGCCTGCGGCTGTCCAGTCGTAGCCGTAAAAGCTCCCGGAACAGATGAAGCGGTAATCGACGGATTTAACGGGTTTTTAACTAGTTTTAATAAAGAAGAATTTTCCGCTCGGGTTTTAGAAATTCTTCAAAACCCTCAAAAAAGAGAAACTTTTAGCCAAAATGCTCTTAAAGATAGTGAAAAGTTTTCCATTATATTAAAAGCAAAAGAGCTGCAAGAAGTTTATAAAAAAACAATTAAAGAAAAAAATATAAATTCCGCTTAATCTTAATTGATACCAAGTTGCAATCAAAAGATATATTAAATAATCGGGAGGTGTTGAAAAGAGGAAAAAAGGGGATGTTTGAGCGAATTTACGACACAAGCGGCAAACAAAACTAGGCGAGCGAAACGTCAACGAAATCCTTGTTTGAAGCCGAAAGGCGAGTTTGGATTTCGTAGTGGAGCGAGCCTCCAGTTTTGTCCGCGAGGGAGTACGAAGCGAAAACACTCCCCCTTTTTCCTACTGATTAATAATCCTCGAATTAGACTATTTTATATCAGTATGATTGCAACTTGGCAGTGAAATGCCTCAAGAAGGAAGAAATCGGCTTTTTGACTAATTACTTTAAATGAAGGATGAAACTTAAAAGGAGTTTTTTTTATGCAAGAAGATATTTTAAATAAAGAGATTAGCTATACTGCGGAAAATATCCAAGTTTTAGAAGGTTTAGAAGCTGTGCGAAAAAGGCCTGCAATGTATATTGGAAGCACAGGGTCTCGAGGGCTTCATCATTTAATTTTTGAGGCGGTAGATAACAGTATTGATGAAGTTTTAGTTGGGGCTTGTAATTATATTGAAATAGTCTTACATAAAGATGAATCTGCAACAATTATTGATAATGGAAGAGGAATTCCCGTTGAACCGCCGCCGGGTTTTGATCGTCCCGCAATAGAAGTGGTTATGACTACCCTGCATGCCGGAGGGAAATTTGGAGGAGGAGGGTATAAAGAATCCGGTGGACTGCATGGAGTAGGAATTTCTGTGGTAAATGCTCTATCCGCGTCTTTTTCAGTAGAAGTTAAAAGAGGAGGAGAAATTTATGAGCAAAAATATAAACGCGGTGAACCGGAATATGATTTAAAAGTAATTGGAAAATCATCTGAAAGCGGCACAAAAATCAGCTTCAAACCCGATTCGGAAATATTTCAAGAGACCAGAGAATTTAGTTTAAAAGAAGAAAAAACTAATAAACAGCATATATTTGAATATAGCGGCGGCATTACATCTTTTGTAGAACATTTAAGTCATAATAAAGATTTACTGCATCGCTCTCCAATTAATTTTAAATCAGAAAAGCAAGCTGTTAAAGTAGAAGTAGCTATGCAGTATAACTCTGGATTTCAAGAAATTATTTTTTCCTACGCTAATAATATTAATACTGAGGAAGGCGGAGCCCATCTTACCGGTTTTAAAACCGCTTTAACTCGGACAATTAATAATTATGCTCGAAGAAAAAATTTGCTTAAAGAAAGTGAACAGAATCTAAGCGGAGAAGATGTGCGCGAAGGAATAATTGCGGTTATTAGCGTGAGATTAACCGATCCTCAATTTGAAGGACAAACTAAAACTAAATTAGGCAATCCGGAAGTTAAGAATATAGTGGAAGCTGTAATAGATGATTATCTGGGAAGTTTTTTAGAAGAGAATCCTCAAGAAGCTAAAGTTATTGTTGAAAAATCGCTAACAGCCCTGCGAGCCAGAGAAGCCGCAAGACGAGCTCGAGAAATTGTAAGGCGAAAAGGAGCTTTGGAAATAAATTCGCTCCCCGGGAAATTAGCTGATTGTTCGGAAAAAGACGCGGCAAAATCCGAGCTTTATTTAGTGGAAGGCGATTCTGCCGGCGGTTCGGCAAAACAGGGC
>JACPDS010000116.1 GCA_016183885.1 Armatimonadota bacterium | reverse complement strand
ATAAATTTAAAAATTATTCTTTAGCTTGATTAATTACCTCTCTTATAATATATTCTAAACATTTAATCCATTCTTCTATTTCTTCAAGAATTTCTTTTTTTAATAAATTAATTTTTTCTTCTTCATTGGTTTGTTCAAGTTCTTTAGTTTTGTTATCAATATTATTAATAATATTTTTAAATTGTTCTAAAGATTCTTGATCTTTAGAAAGACTAATAAATTTGTCAACAATGCGCGATTGCTCGGACGCGCATTGTTCAATTTTTTTCTTTAATTCTTCCGGTGGCTGACCTTGAGCGGGTAAATTTTTGGTTAGTTCTTCGTTTAAAGCCGAAACTTCTTTTAATTTTTGAAGTTCCTCTAATAATTCCGCCTTTTTAGGAAAATCTGATACTTCCATTTTTTCCTCCTTATTTTTAAATACTTGCAAAATCGCAATAGTCAATTTCAGAAAAAAGATTATTTTTTTCTTCTATTTCTTTAAGTTTAATTTCATCAATAGAATTATTTAAGCATCCTTCATAGAGTTTAGTAAAATTAATAATATGTTCTTTAGTGCGGTTATGAGCATATTCTACCACAGTTCCGGTTTTCATAATAAAAGCCCAGTCACTGCTTTGAGCAAGCAATAATTCTCGAGAAGCTTGATTTAAGGCTCGCTTTAAAATCCCCGAAGCATTTTTGAAACGATTAGCTAATTCTGTCATTCTAAAAGCGGCTTTATGCAGGTGGCGATAAATCCAGTCGTTATTTCCTTCCAGCCATACTTCATGATAACCTTTATATCCCCAGCTGGAAATATTAGGAGTGGAGATTTGATTTTTAGAAAATATTTTCAAATATTCCGTTGGGGTAATTAATTTAATAATTTTTTGATCAAAATGAATTTTTCTAAATAAAAATTCAAGCCAAGCCGGTCCTTCAAACCACCAATGTCCAAAAAGTTCGGCATCATAGGGAGCGACAATAATCGGCGGTTTTCCTAAAATATCATAAAGATATTCAGCTTGTTTTTCGCGGTTAAATAAAAAATTTCCGGCATGGAGAGCGGCTTTCTGAATAGCCTGCTCAGGGTTATAGGGTTCTTTGTGATCGGTTATCCCTGTGATCCTATAATATTTTATGCCGGTATTGATTCTTTCCCCGCTTTCATGAATATAAGGTTTGATATAATCATAATCTAAATCAAAACCTATATCGCGATAAAATTCTCTATATTCAGAATCTCCCGGATAACCGTCTTTGGCGCTCCATACTTGTTTTGAAGATTCTAAATCTCTTCCGAATGCCGCTACTCCGCTTGGACAATAAATAGGAGCAAAGTTAGCATAACGGGGACGAGGTTTAGCATATAGTATTCCATGCGTATCGGTAAAGAAAAATTGAATCCCTTCATCTTTTAAAATAGAATCAATGCCTAAATTATATCCGCATTCCGGAAGCCATATTCCCCGAGGTTTTTGTTTTAGGTGTTTTTGATAATTTTTTATACCGATTTTAATCTGAGCGCGGATAGCTTCTGGATTAATTTCCATTAACGGCAGATAACCATGCGTAGCCGCGCAAGTAATAATTTCCAGTTTGCCTAATTCCTGAAAATGCGAAAATGCTTGAATTAAATCCTTGGAATAAATTTCTATAAAGTAATGTTTTAAATCTATAAAATTTATTAGATACATCTGAGCTAATTTTTGAAAATGGGGATTATTTTTTGTTCGATGAACTTCTTTTTCCGCTAATTCGGTTAATTTTTCTAAATGTTTAATATAACGGATAATTAAAAGATCGTCTTTAAGCATTTCCATTAAAGTGGGCGTAATAGAGATAGTTAATCTCCAATCTATATTATCTTGAGTTAGATTTTCTAAAGCTCGCAAAATTGGCAGATAGGTTTCGCTAACGGCTTCAAAAAACCAATCTTCTTCAAAAGAATCTGAATATTCAGGATGGCGAACATAAGGAAGATGAGCATGTAAAACCGGGCAGAGATATCCTTTCTCCATTAATTTCCCTCACGCGCAATTTTTAAAATTATAACAATTATTGACTTATTTTTTTAATAATAGAAAATGGAGCTTGGTGTTTTTCTAATTTAAAAGCAATCGTTTTTCTTAAATCTTCCAGATGATAAGGCGAACTTAATTTTTCTTCGCCGGTAAATTTAAAAATATTATAACTTTCTTCAATTGCCATCCATTCTTCGTCGATTATATTTGAGAATGTATCTCTTGGGGTGGTAATACAATTAGAAACAGCGATTAAAATAAAATTATTATTTGGAGTAAGCCAGCCTAATTGACCCCAAAATTTATTATCAGGTTGATTTAATTGAATATACCATGAAATTTGACCGCTAACATCAATTTGTAAATGCAGTTTTTTTTCGTCGCCTAATTCTCCGTTAAAAATTTTAATAATTAATTTTGTTTTTTTAAAATCATCTTCTCCGATTTGATTTTTTATTTCTTCTTTTTTAGATTCGGCTGTTTCCCAATAAGCAAATGCCCAATAAGGATCTCTAGCCATTAAAACAAAAATATTTTCATTATATTTATCCGGCAATTCTATCGTAGAAGCATAAAAAATATTTTCATAATTTTTCCAATCATATTGATACATTTACCTTTATCACCTCTAAAACAGCTTAAAATAGAAACCGCATCCGACCTGAAGTCGATACGGCGCTTCGCGCCTTTCTCCCCGATCTATCATCGGGTTCGGGGCGGGTTCATATAATTTAAAATAATTTTATAATTCGATAATTTTAAATAAAAACCTTTTTTAAAAAAAAATCCCAAGATAAAAATTATCTTGGGATATTCTCTTAGAAATATAGGCTATATTTATTTTTTCTTTTTTGCAGGTTTCTTAGCAGCTTTCTTTTTAGCTCCAGCCACTTACTTCACCATCCTTTTCTTTTTAAGATGGGCAGCAACTTATTTTTTATTTTAAGTTGCTACTAATTTTAGTATATCAAATTATTTCAAAAAGTCAATGTTTTTTTAAATATTTTTTTAAAAAATTTATAATAAATTATTTTCTTTAAGATATTCTTCGGAGAAAAGTTTACTTAAATAATTTCTTCCCGAATCTGGAAATAAAACTATAATCACTTTTTCTTTAGATAAATTTTGAGCTGTTTTTAACGCGGCAAATAATGCCGCTCCGCTGGAACCTCCTGCCAGTATTCCTTCCTCTTTAGCTAAATTTCGAGCGGTATTAAAAGCGTCTTTATCGCTTACTGAAATAATTTCGTCAATTAAATTTAAATCTAAAACAGATGGGAAAAAATCGCTTCCAATTCCTTCTATTTGATAAGGAGCCAAATTATTATTGCTGTAAATTGAACCAACCGGGTCTACTCCAATAATTTTTATTTTTACATTTTTTTCTTTTAAAAAACGCGCAATGCCGGTAATAGTTCCGCCTGTTCCAATTCCGGATACAAGAATATCAATTTTTCCTTCTGTCTGCTCCCAAATTTCCGGGCCGGTAATTTTATAATGCGTTTCAGGATTAATTTGGTTTTCAAATTGATTGGGCAGATAGGCTTGAGGGATTTCTTTAGATAAGCGAAGAGCAACTTCATGAGCGCTTTGAGGAGAATCTTTAGTGACATTGCTGTGAGTAATTACCACTTCTGCTCCAAAACTTTTTAATAAATTTATTTTTTCAAAACTAGTTTTATCAGGCATTACAATTACGCTTTTATATCCTTTAACTGAAGCCGCCATAGCCAATCCTATTCCTGTATTTCCAGAAGTCGGCTCAACAATCGTGCAGCCTTTTTTTAAGAGTCCTTTCCTTTCAGCTTCTTCAAGCATTGTCCAGCTAATGCGGTCTTTAATGCTTCCTCCGGGATTAAAATATTCTAATTTAGCTAAAATTAAAGGCTTAACTCCTTTAGTAATTTTATTTAATTTTATTAAAGGAGTATTCCCGATTAATTCAAAAATATTATTATAATATTTCATTTTATTTTTTTTGTTTTTCTAATTTCTCGCGCGCTAAATTTTTAGGTAAATTTTGTTCTTTATGATAAGCATTAATTAAATCTGTTAAATCTTTCAAGGAATCTTTTTTAGACAGTTCATCATAAATTATTGAAATAGTCGCTCCTTTAGAAGATAAATTTTTTAAAGTATCCGCTCCCCAACCTTTCCGTT
>JACPDS010000115.1 GCA_016183885.1 Armatimonadota bacterium | reverse complement strand
TTTGAGTCGTTCTCCAATAAACTTGAGTATGACGCCAATCAAATACCGCTGATTATGCAGAAAATCCAGTCCGCTGTGGACGAAACCAGTACCACTATAGAGGCCACTCAACGAATCTGGCCAATCTCATCCGCAATCGAAAAGAACCCACAACATGCGCCACTCATACAGCCTGTACCCGGCCAATAATTATATTCGCCTTACACTTGCCGCACTGATTACATCAAGCCTGTTGTTAATCGGCTGCGTTACCGGCAAAGCATCCGTACCACTTCCTTATTTGCGCGAACAGGGTGATTTCTTTATGCAGGCCGGTATTGAAAGTTATACGCAATACAACTTCAGGTTAGCTAGCGAACAATTCACTCAGGCAAAAAAGAACCCGGGCTCTTTTAAAAGTCCAGGAGGGTTGTAATAATTTTTGCAGTTTCTGTATTGTTCCTTTTACGAGGAATAAAAATTACAGCAAACCTAAAGAATCGGTCTTAAAAGAAATAGAAAATTTAATTTCTTTGGGATATAAAGAAATTGTAATTACCGGTATAAATTTAGGAGAATATAGGAAAGAAACAGGCCTAAAATTAAGCGATCTTTTAGAAGAAATTATCAACAAAACTAATATAGAAAGAATTCGTTTAAGTTCTTTAGAGCCAATTAATTTTGATTATAAAATAATTGATCTGGCGGCTGATTCCCTTAGAATTTGTCCGCATTTTCATATCCCCCTGCAGCATGCCAGTTCTAAAATTTTAAGATTAATGAAAAGAAATTACAGCATGAATGATTATAATAAATTAATAAATTATATTTTTAAAAAAATTCCCAACGCGGCTCTAACTACGGATATTTTAGTGGGATTCCCTTATGAAAATGAAGAAGATTTTAAAATTCTTTATGATTATATTAAAGAATATCCTTTTTATCGCCTGCATACTTTTAAATATTCTCCCCGCCCTTATACCGAAGCTTTTAATTTCAAAGAACAAGTTTATTCTAAAATTAAAGAAGAACGGAGCGTTTTAATGATAAATTTAGGAAAAGAAAAAAAAACAATTTATCAAAAAAAGTTTATCGGTCAGAAATTAAACGTATTGGTGGAAGAAGAATTTTCCGATTATTTAAAAGGATTAACCGCCAATTATTTAGAAGTAATCTTTAACGGTAATATTGATTTGAAGGGGAAAATAATAAAAGTATTTTTAGAAGAATTAAAAGGGGAATACCTTAAAGGAAGGATTTGTTAATTTATAATAGAAAAATTTAAATTCTAAACAATATTAAAATTTCAACGAAGAATTCAGTATTTAGAATACAGGAGACAGAATAATAAAAAATATTCCAACTCCTGTATTCTGGGTTTCTTAAGCTGAATTTAGAGTTTAGGATTTATAAAATTTTATGATTTATTCATAACTCTTAAAACAAAGAAAGGAGGTGAAAGAGATGCGTTTAAAAGCTTTTTTAATAATTTTAACGCTTATTTTTTCTATATTTGCAGTTTATGCTGTTACTTCAGCCACTCTTCAGGCAAAGCTGATTAATGAAGAGGGCGCCTTAAAATTAATCGCTGCAGGAGAAGTAAAGGATGGGGATGCCTGGCTGGGAGTGTCTTTATATCCTAAAGGATTTAAAGATGCTATTAAAGATGGCGACCATAAAACTTATATTTTAGCTAAAGGTAAATTTAATAAAGATTTTGTTATTCCCGAAAAATATTACGGAGGAACCTATGAAATAGCTGTTTGGAATCGCAAAGTATATGATAAAAGCGCCTGGAGTCAAAAAAATGGCTATCGCCTTGATGGTTTGTTAGCTTATCGTACGGGAATGATTTCAAAATAATTAATCTTTTGATAACGGGGCTGTTTAAAAAGATAAATTTATAAAATATTAGCTGCGATATGTGATAGCTACTCCAATATTACTTCAGAGTGGTTATCTTTTTTGGACAGCCTCATTAATCTTATTTTTTTATGGATAATATAAATAATAAAGAAATTACTTTCAGCGAAAAAGGTTTTCTTTTCGATCATAATAGCGGTTTAACGTTTACTTTAAACAAAACTGCTTCTTTTATTTATTCTTTGCTAAAACAAGGAAAAAATAAAGAAGAAATTGTTAAAGAAATTTTAGATAATTTTGATATAGATGTTATAGTAGTTAAACGAGATTTAGAAGATTTTATTTTGCAGTTAAAAGAATTTGAATTATGTTAAACTATAATATTGCCGTTACCGGTTTAAATGCTACTGATAATCCCGCCCCTGGAATTCCGGTTATTAGAAGTCTGCGTTCTTTATGGAGCGGAAAAATTATCGGCTTAGCTTATGATGCTTTAGACACAGGGATTTATGATAATAATCTTTTAGATCAGGTTTATTTAATTCCTTATCCTACCGATGGCGAAGAGTCTTTATTGCAAAGAATTAAGGAAATTATTAAAAAGACCCCCATTGATGTAATTATTCCTACTTTAGATTCAGAACTTTTAAATTTTATTCATCTTCAGCCTGAATTGGAAAAATTAGGAATTAAAATGTTTTTGCCTACGGAAACCCTGCTTGCGCTGCGTTCAAAAATTCATCTTCAAGAATTTTGTTTAAAAAACGGGTTTAATGCTCCAAAAACTAAAATTATTAATGATTTAGGAGAATTGAAAAATTCCAAATTAAAAATTCCTTTAGTAATTAAAGGCATTTTTTATGAAGCTTATCCAGTTTTTTCTCAAGAAGAAGCTCAAGTAGCATTTCAAAAAATTAAAGTTAAATGGGGATTGCCGATTATTGTTCAAGAATATATTTTAGGAGAAGAATATGATGTCGTAGCTTTAGTAAATAATGGAGAATGTATGGGAAAAGTAGCTATGAGGAAATTAGCCTTAACGGAGAAGGGCAAGGCTTGGGCCGGAATAACTGTAAAAGATCAAAATTTATTAGAATTAACCGAAGAAGTGATTAAAAAATTAAAATGGAACGGGCCAATGGAGTTAGAGGTAATGAAAGATACCGTTAAGAAAAAATATTATATTTTAGAAATTAATCCGCGCACGCCTTCTTGGATTTATTTAGCTACCGCCGCCGGCCAGAATTTGCCTTTAGCTATAGTTAAGCTGGCTTTAAATAAAGCCTTTTTTCCTTATAATGATTATCAAAGCGGGTTAACTTTTGTAAGACATGCGGTAGATTTAGTTTGTCCGATTAACTATTTAGAAAATTTAACCACTCAAGGAGAATTAATTTTTAAATGAAGAAAACTAAAGAAACCTATGAAAAACCATTCATCATAAGGCACAACATAGGTTATATGAATAAATTTGGAAGGAGTTCCGCCCATATCCCCTTAGAAAAAATAGATAATATATTAGTTAAGGATTTGGTAAAAAAATACGGTTCTCCTTTATATGTAGTTTCTGAAGGTAAATTAAGACGCAAATATAAAGAAATTGAAAGAGCTTTCAGTCTGCGTTATCCTAAGGTAAAAATTGCTTATTCTTATAAAACTAATTATCTTTCCGCTATTTGCGCTTTATTTCATCAAGAGGGAGCCTGGGCGGAAGTAGTTTCTGGATTTGAATATTCTATTGCCGAATCCTTGAAAGTTCAAGGAGAAGAAATTATTTTTAACGGTCCTTATAAAACTAAAGAAGAATTAATTAAAGCTTTAGAAGCTGGAGCAAAAGTAAATATAGATTCTTATGATGAATTAGCTTTAATTGAAGAAATTGCTAAAGAAAAAGGAAAAATTTTACCTGTTGGAATCAGAATTAATATGGAATTAACTTATCCTCCATGGGACCGCTTTGGCTTTAATTATGAAAGCGGACAGGCTTTATCGGCTTTTAAAAGAGCGCTTTCAAGCGGAGTTTTAAAAATAGAAGGATTGCATATTCACATCGGCACTTATATTGCCGATCCGGAAATTTATGCTCAAATGGCGGAAAAATTAATTGCTTTTTTAAGTATTTTGCAAAAAGAAATTGATTTAAATTTAAATTATCTTGATATTGGAGGCGGATACGCTTCGATTAATACTTTGCATGCCCAATGGATGAGCGCTGAATATACCTGTCCCACTTTTGAACAGTATGCCGAAGCTATCTGTCCTATTTTATTAAAAGGCCCTTATAAATTATCTAATCTTCCTTTATTAATTTTAGAACCGGGAAGATCGATTGTAGATGAAGGAATGTATTTAATTACGCAAATAGTGGCTAATAAAAGGTTGTCAAATGGCGCGCGGGCGCTAATTTTAGATGCAGGAGTAAATCTATTGCCCACCGCTTATTGGTATCGACATGATGTATTGCCTGCTCAAGACAGCGGCAATATTTATGAAGAAGCTAATTTATACGGTCCGTTATGCATGATTATCGATTGTTTAAGAATTAATGTTTCTTTGCCTCCTCTTCATCAAGGCGACTTTTTAGTAATTAAAAATGTAGGAGCTTATAATTTTTCTCAATCGATGCAATTTATCCGCTTGCGCCCGGCTATAATAATGATTATGCAGGATGGCAAAACAGAGCTCATACGCGCTAAAGAAGATTTTGAATATTTAAAAAGTTTAGAAAAAATTCCTGAAAAATTTTTAAAATAAAAAAGGATTTAAAAATTAATCATAGAATATTATTTTGGATTTTTAATATATTTTAAGGAGGAAAAACAAAAAAATGAAAAAAACTCGGATTTTTCTTCTTCTGGCTTTATTTTTAGCAGCTTGTTTCTTACTTTATAGCTGCGGCGCAGGAGGGGGCGGGACAATCGCCACTATAGCAAGCGGAGGGATTACAGTTGTAGGACAATCTAATAGAGCAGGCGCTAAAATAGTTCAAGATCAAATTTTTACCAGAGAGGTTTCTTTTGCCGCCGGAGATTTTAGCGATGTTAATTTTGGACATTTTAACCCTTGGTATAGAGATGCCGCGCAGATTCCTTCTACTTTTACTGTGGGAATTACCGATTGCAGAATATTGCCGGCAGGGGCTTTCTTGGGGGGAAATGGCGGAGACGACCCGGCGAGCTGGAATTATAATATTGCCGGATATTACGCGCTGCCTTTAGGAGGCACTTATTCTGTAAGCAGTCCTAAAATAATCGATCTTGGCAGTCCTCAAAATTTAGCTGAAACTTCTTCACTGCCCAGCCCGGGGACATATCCTTATTTTGGAACAACTTTAATTTATGTTCAATTTACTATTCAAGGCGTGTTTGATTCTAGCGGAATAGTTAAAAATAGAACTTTGCGCCTTTATGCTTCCACAGTTTCACCGATTCAAGCCGGCGATGTTTTAATCTATGATAATGGCGGATGGAACTGGATTAGTAATAGTGACGGCAGTTATACTCCTATAACCAGTTCAAGACCGGGCGGCACCGCCTCGGGATGGAATTTCCCTAATAACGGGCCTAATATTACCGGTCCTCCCACAGCGGTTGGTTCAGTTGTCCAAGATACCCATTGGAGCATAAGAGCTTCTAATACTCGTCCGGTCTGGATGGTGCCGACAAGCGATCCCTATCAGGGCACTCTTACTTTAGCCAGCCCGGTTGTTATTGCGGCGGGAAAAAAATATACAATGACTATGAATTTTGACCTAACAAAAACTAACAATCAATATTGGGCAGGACATCCGGCCGCTACCGGCGGGGGAATTTTTGTTTGGGATGATATAAATGCTGATGGAATCTTTAAACCGGCTATAGATGATACTACAGGCGCTTATGGTAATGGCGACTGGGCTATTGAAGCTCCAACTATTACTATAACCGCTCAACAAGTTCAGTAAATAATTAATAAGAGGTGTGGTTAAATAAATTATTAGATTTTATTGATACTATTTTACGCTCTTACAGCCAAATACTTTTTTGTAATAGCCCTAAAACAGGGCTATTTTTTTTAATCGCCACTTTTTTAAATCCCCGCTTAGCTGTCTTAGGATTATTAGGAGGAATTTTTAGCAATTTAGGAGCTTATTCTTTAAAAATTGAAAAAAAACTGATTAAGTTGGGAATTTTTGGATTAAATGGCATTTTAATTGGTTTATCCTGGGGTTTATATTTAAAAATATCTTTCCTTTTGATTTTAACTTTAATATTTTTTTGTCTGATTTCCAGTTTTTTAATTTATTTCTGGATTTCTACGATAGGAAAAACTTATAATCTGCCGTCATTAAGTATTTTTTTTGTTGTTTTAAGCTGGATGGGAATAATTATATTTAGAAATTTTTGGGGAAATCATTTAATTAATTTAACATCCGGTTTTAATATAATCAATCAAATTGAAGCGATTTTAAACAAACACCTGCCTTTATGGTTTAGCTTGTTTTTTAAGAGCATTTCGGCTGCTTTTTTCCAAGATTTTATCTTGGGGGGAATCTTATGTTTTTTAGGAATTTTTCTTTATTCTAAAATTTTAGCTCTTTCGGCTTTGATAGGAGGAATTTTAGGAATAATTTTACTTTCTTCATTATATATCCCCCCGAACCAGATTCATCACTTTAATTTTAACAACATTTTTATTTCTTTAGCTTTAGGGGGATTTTTTTTAATTTTAAACTGGCAAAGTATCTTATATACTTTTTTAGCTTTAATTGCCTGCACAATTTTAAGTTTAAAAATTAAATTTTTTTTAAATTATCTGCATTTACCTATTTTAGCTTTTCCTTTTAACTTAATTACTATATTATTTTTATTGCCTTTTAAATTAAAAATTCTCCCAAATTTAGGCATAAAATCTTTAAAACTTATTGAAATTTCCACTCCTGAAGAACATTTAAGATTAAATAAAACTCCTAAAACCAAATTAATTCTTCCTTTTTTCGGAGCATGGTATGTTATTCAAGGAAATAACGGCAAAATAACTCATAAAGATATGGGATGCTATGCCTGGGATTTTATAGTAGTGGACGACACCGGGATAAGTTTTAAAAATTTAGGAAAAAATAATTTAGATTATTACGCTTTCGGTCTGCCGATAATTGCTCCTGCTTCGGGAAAAATAATTAAAGTGGAAAATAATATTTTAGACAATTTGCCTTTAAAAGAAAATTCTCAAAATAATTGGGGGAATTATGTAATTATCGATCATGGAAATAATGAATATAGCGAAATCAGTCATTTCAAATATCAATCCATTTTAGTAAAAGAAGAAGATGAAGTTATTCAGGGTCAAATTTTAGGTTATTGCGGATCAAGCGGCCATTCTAAGGAACCTCATATTCATTATCAACTCCAAAGAGAGCCGATTTTAGAGAGTCAAACCCTTCCTGCTAAATTTTATAATTTTATAAGAATTAATCATAAAGAAATTAATAAAATTTCATCTGGAATCCCTAAAGAAGGAGAAATGGTAAAAAATTAAAATAAAATTATGGAAGGATTTTAAATAAATTTGTGGAAATAAAATTAAAATTTATCTTAATGAATATAATAAATAAAAGGAGTGTGAATAATGTCAAGGTCAAGTAGAAAAATTGCTATCTTAATTTTATTTTTCTTTATTTTAAGTTATACTGTTTTTGCCGATATTGTGCGTAATTATCATTGGTCTTTAAATGCCGTAGGGAATTTAGTAGCTAAAGGGTTGGCAAATGATTATTCTTACGGACAATATTATGCTAATCCTCATTCTCGCTTTGAAATGGGTATTATAGTAAATAAAATAATTAAGAAACTGGAAGAAATTAAAAGTCTTCCCGTTGAACAAGCTTCTAAATTAATAACTCCTGCGGACTTAAAAGTTGTCGGCAGTTTAGTTAAAGAATATAAAAATGAATTAACCGCTCTGGAAACTTCTATCCCTAAAACGGAAGAAATGTTAGCTAGTTTTCAAGAAACATTATATTATTACGGTAAGACCTTTTATTTTATGGATATTCATGCTTTAACTATTAACAGCAATATGAGCAGACCGAATGCCGTTAATGGATATGATTTTTATAATTTTAGAGGTTTTGTAAATAATTCCGCTAAAAGCTATCGAGCCGATTTTGGAATAGAGCATATTTTAAACGCAAAATATAAATTTGGAATAGAACTTTCCGGTTATTATAAATATGACAATGATACTTTAAATTCTTTATTTGGAGTGGAAGCTCCTATTCATGGTTTTATTCCTCCTCGAGGCGGAATTCAATGGAAAGCCTTAGCGGATTCTTCAGTTGTGGGAGTACCTAATTATACTTTGCAGTTTAATCGACTCTGGATAGAAAACGAACCTCAAAAATGGGTTTTACTTTTGGGAAGCTTTCGTCCAAAAAATTTTAATCCTTTAGTTTATTATGGAGAAACCAGTCCTTATCTTTATGGTCCTAAGGCTCTGCCTTTATGGGGCGGAAATTTATCGGGTAAAAGCGGAATTTTTGATTATGAAGCTTTTATAGCTTTTAAAGCCCCTAGCTTTAATTATTGGTTATTTTATCCCGCTAATGCCCGTTCTAATCCAACCGATCAACCTGCTAATCCTTATTATATGCGCTTTGAGGGGATTTCTTTTGGAACAGACGGTTTTAAAGATTTTTTTAAGAGGATTTTTAGTAGTTTAAATTCGCTTTCTCTTAATTTTAATTATTTTAAAGTTTATGATGATTTAAGTCTTTCTAACCGCAATAATTATTTAACAGTTATTCCCTATGAATGGGAAACCGGTCATCGTAATCCGGGAGGATATGGGCTGGGAACTCAAAGAACTTTAGTAGGCCCTCAAAGGGAGACAGTTCTAGGAGTTGATTTTAATTTTAAAAATATTTTCAAAAATATTGATTTTAACGGAATTTTTGCTAGAAGCATGTATACTCCTGTAGTTGGAACGGTTAATGATGTGAATGGCTACGCTTATACGGCTACGGCTGATTTAAATCTTAATCCGATTAAATTAAGTTTAGGTTATCAATATGTGAATCCTAAATTTTCTCCATATGCATTTCCGACTATATACGGTACTTCTTCCGCTACAAATCCATTAGTGCAATCTTATAATATTGATCAAATTTTTGCCACTTATTATTATCCCAGCAATCAACATGGAACGACATTTTCATTGGAATGGAAAATACCCAGTTTTAAAAAGACAATTTTAACTTTAACCAGAACTGATTTAAGACAAGTTCGTTCTAATTTTAGCGAAGATTTAGTGGAAAATGGTTTTATAGATTTACTTTATTCTCCAATTTTAGTAAGTAAAGGCAAACTGCCGGCATATAAAGGCACTTTTAGCACCAGTAAAATTGAATTATCCCATGTTTTTTCGGATAAAGTTGTTTTTGAGACCGCAATTACATTTAAAAAGTTTAACCGCGGCTCCAGCCTTAGTAATCCTATGGATGCCGATGTTACTATTTATGATCATAAGTTGAAAAATAATTTAAATAAAAAATTAAGTTTAGATTTAGGATTTTTCACTTATACCAGTAAAGGACGGGATGTTACTACGGCTTTTACTGATTATCAGCAAAGCATACCTTTAATAAGTTTTAATTATGCTATCTCTGATTCTTCCAGTTTTTCCACTACTTTTAGATGGTTTAGTTATGCTGATCGCAATAATTCTGCCAATGATTATAATGCTTCGCATTTTGTCAATGAATTAAAATTAAAATTTTAATTTTAAAAAAATCCAGGCAGTTAAAAGATTTTAAGATTTTGATTTTCTAATTCTTATTATCTTAAGTGAAAAGTCTTAATATGAAAAATAATCTTTGGATTAAATGTCAGAATTGCTCAAGTCCTATTTTTGGTAAAATTTTCGAAGAAAATTTTAAAGTATGCGACAAATGCAATTATCATCATAAATTAAATTTTAATGAACGTCTTAAGCTTTTAATCGACCCGAAAACTTTTCAAGAAATTGATAAAGATATTTCTCCTTTAGATCCGTTAAATTTTGGAGAAGATTATCTGGAAAAATTAAAAAAAGACCAAGAAAAAAGTAATTTAAAAGATGCTTTAATTACAGGATTGGCTTTAATAGGAAATCATCCGGTAATTTTAGGAATAATGGATTTTAATTTTCGAGGCGGAAGCATGGGATCGGTTGT
>JACPDS010000114.1 GCA_016183885.1 Armatimonadota bacterium | reverse complement strand
TGGAATGAAGATTTCTTAAAAGAATTAATTTTTGAAATTTTAAAAAAAGAAAATTTTAAAATTTTAATCACTTATGGAAAAGAAGAAGAAAAAATAGGAAAAAATTTTATAAAAAATTTTTCTTCCGGAATTATCGATTGGGGATGCAAAGATTTTGAATTTTGGGCGGGCGGATTAAGTTTTTGCAAAGCTTTAATTACTATGGATAGCGGGGCCAGTCATTTAGCTTCAGCTTTAAATATTCCGACAATTGATATTTTTGAAGAACGCAATTTTAAAATTAATTCTAAACGCTGGCATCCTTGGGATGTAAAGCATTTTTTATTAAAAAGGCCGGATTTTAATAAAAATTCAAAGTTTAAAAAAGAAATAGTTGAAGCTTTATTAAAGGTTTTAAGTTATGGATAATAGTCAAATTGCCAAAGTTTTTTACCAAATTGCCGAATTTTTAGAAATGAAAGAGGAAAATCCTTTTAAAATTAGAGCTTATGAAAAAGCCGCCCGCACAATCGAGAGTTATTCTAAACCGATTATGTTATTTAAATCTAAAGAAGAATTAGAAAAAATCCCCGGAGTAGGGGAGAGTATCGCTGAAAAAATTATAGAAATTTTAAATAACGGCGCTTGTAGATTTTTAGAAGAGTTAAAAGAAGAATTTCCTCCTGAAATTCTAACTTTAAACGAGATTCCCGGGCTCGGACCTAAAAAATCTTTACAGTTATATAAAGAATTAAAAATAAAAAATATTCAGGATTTAGAAAAATCCGCTCTTTCGGGTAAAATTAGAAATTTAAAAGGTTTTGGAGAAAAAACTGAAAGCGCTATTTTAAAAGGAATAGAATTAAAAAAGCAGTATAAAGGACGATTATCTATTGGAACGGCGCTGCCAATATCCTTAGAAATTATAGAAAGTTTAAAAAATAAAATAAAAAATTTATTAATTAGCGAAGCGGGAAGTTTGCGCAGACGCAAAGACAATATCGGGGATATTGACATTTTAGCTTCGGGAGATAATAATAAATTAATTATTGAAAGTTTTATAAAATTGCCTTTGGTTAAAGAACTTAAAGTGAAAGGCGAAACAAAGGTTTCTATTTTAACTTTAGATAATTTGCAGGTTGATTTAAGAGTGGTGGAAAAAGAAAGTTTCGGGGCGGCTCTGCAATATTTTACCGGTTCTAAACAGCATAATATTGAACTTAGACAAATGGCAGAAAGCAAAGGATTTAAAATTAATGAATATGGAATCTTTAAGTTGAAAAGCAATCAAAAAATAGCTGGAGCTAAAGAAGAAGAAATTTATCAAGTTTTAGGACTGCCTTATATTCCTCCTGAAATCAGGGAAACAGGGGAAGAAATTAAAATTGCTTTAAAAGATCAATTGCCGAATTTAATTAATTTAAAAGATCTTAAAGGTGATTTGCATTTTCATAGTAATTACAGCGAAGGAGTAAATACCTTAGAAGAAATTGCGGCCTCCGGACAGGAATTCGGTTATAATTATATTGCTTTAACCGATCATTCTCAATCTTTAAAAGTAGCTAATGGAATGCCTCCGGAAAAATTAAAAGAGCAAATTAAAAAAATTAGAGCTTTAAATAAAAAATTAAAAAATTTTCAAATTTTAGCCGGGGCTGAAGTGGATATTTTAATTGACGGCGCTTTAGATTATCCGGATAATCTCTTAAAAGAATTAGATTTGGTGGTGGGTTCAATTCATTCTCATTTTAAGCAGGATTCAGCTCTTCTGACTAAAAGAATATGTAAAGCTATGCAAAATCCTTATTTAAATATTATTGCTCATCCATCTGGCAGGCTCTTAGGAGAAAGAGAAGAATTAAACTTAAACTGGGAAGAAATTTTTAAGACATCTGCGGAAACTAATACCGCTTTAGAGATAAATGCTTATCCCCAAAGATTGGATTTAAAAGATTTATATTGCCGTGAGGCGAAAGTTTATGGATGTAAGTTTGCTGTCAGCACTGACTCTCATAATATTAATAGCATTAATTCCATTAAATATGGAATTAATGTAGCCCGCCGAGGGTGGCTGGAAAAGACAGATGTTATTAATACTAAAAGTTTAAAAGAGCTTTTAATTTGGTTAAAAAGCAAAAGATGAAAATTTTAGATTATACTTTTTATAAACGTTCAACTGTTTTAGCGGCTAAGGGATTGCTGGGGAAATTGCTCTTTCATAAAACAAAAGAAGGAATGGCTTCAGGAATTATTATAGAAACCGAAGCTTATCTGGGAGAAAATGATCCTGCCTCTCATGCCGCTAGAAAGAAAACTCCGCGAAATTCAGCGATGTTTGAATATCCCGGAATAAGCTATGTTTATTTTATTTATGGAAATCATTATTGTTTTAATGTGGTAGCTCATAATGGGGGAGCGGGAGCGGTATTAATCAGGGCATTAGAGCCGTATGAAGGAATTGAATTGATGCGGAAAAGAAGAGCTAAAAATAATTTAAAGGAGCTGGCTAACGGGCCTGGAAAACTCACTCAGGCTTTAAAAATTGAAAGGGAGCATAATAAACTTAGTTTAATTGAAAGTAATTTAAGAATTTATGATTTAGGAATTAAAATTAAAGAAGAAGAAATTCTTAAAACCTCCCGAATTGGAATAAAAGCAGGGAAAGAATTGCCTTATCGCTTTTTTCTTAAAGATAATCCTTATGTCAGCAAGAAATGATAATTTATATCAATAATATATTTATAAAATGATTAAAGTTGAAAATTTAACTAAAAAATATAAAGAATTTACAGCGGTAGAAGGGCTTTCTTTTGAAGTTAAAGAAGGCGAGATTTTTGGGTTTTTAGGCCCTAACGGCGCAGGGAAAACCACCACGATTAAAATGCTTACCAGCCAAATTAAACCAACTTTTGGGAGAGCTTATATTTCTGGATTTGATATATTAAAAGAAGATAAAAGATTAAAAGGAAATATTGGAGTGGTTTTTGAAGAGCCCAACCTTTATGAGCGTTTATCGGCTAAAATCAACCTTAATTTTTTTGCTAAACTTTATGGAATTAATTCAGATACTGTAGAGAGATTATTGGAAAAAGTTGGTTTAAAAGAAAGAAAAAATGATTTAGTGAAAAATTTTTCTCGAGGGATGAAGCAGAAACTCTTAATTGCCCGGGCATTAATTTCATCGCCTTCCGTGCTTTTTTTAGACGAACCTACCGCAGGTTTAGATCCCCGGAGTTCTCAAGAAATTCGGCGCTTAATTTTAGAATTAAGCAAAGGCGGCAAGACTATTTTTTTAACTACTCATTATATGGAAGAAGCCGAAGATCTTTGCGATAAAATAGCTATTATCAACCAAGGAAAAATTATTGCTTTAGGAACTATTCCAGAATTAAAATATTTATTTAAAAGTAAATTAAAAGATATATACGGGGAAAAAGAAATTGGTTTAAGAGAGATATTTATAATTTTAACGGAAAAAGAATTGACAGAAAATAATTTTTAGGTTATATTATGTTTACGCTTTTTAAGTTTTTCTAAGCGGAGTATGTTTTGAATTCCATTACCTATCTAATAAGACGTTTATTAATTATATTAGTTTTAATAGCTTTAGTTTTTAATTTAATTTTTTTATTTCTAGCTTTTAAAGCTTCTAAAACAAAGCTTCAAATAAATTTTTATCAAATGAATATTTTAATTGAAGATTCTAAAATAGCCGATTTAACCTTAAATAAATTAAAAACATCCCGCTTTGAGGCAGTTTTAACAAGAAAATATCCCGGGAGCAAAAGAGTTCCTAACGGTTATATAGTAGTTCAATATTTTTCTCAATCAATTGATTATAAAAAACTTATAAATGCTTTTAATGAAAGAAATTTTAAAGCGCGTTTAGTTAAAGATTTTGGCAAAGAAAAAGTTAAAATTCAAATCGGAGGAATATTTCATGCCGAAACTCAAGCTAAAGAGTTGGTGAAACATATATCTATTACCGGCATTAATTTTAAAGTTGAAAATAATTACCGCTTTATTCCAAAACTTTTTAATAAAATAGAAATAAAACAACTTAAAAAGGAACAAATAGAAAAATTAAAAAAAGAATATAAAAATCATCAAATTCAAATTATTCCCGTGAAAAATGATTTATGATCAGTCTTAAGATATTAGCCGCTGTAATTTATAAAGATTTATTAGATGCTTTGAAAAATAAAACTATTTTTTTTGCCGTATTGACTCCGATATTACTTTCTTTAATTTTTTCTTTAGTTTTTTCTAATAAAGATCTTCGTTTGCCTAAAGTAATTTGTTTTTCAGAAGATCCTGGTTTTTATAAATTTATTAAAAACTCTAAAATTTTTGATTTAGAACAGGCTTTAAAAAAAGAAAAAGCTAAGAATTTGGTAAGTTTAGGTAAATTTAACGCGGCAATTATTTTAGAAGGGAAATTAAATAAAATT
>JACPDS010000113.1 GCA_016183885.1 Armatimonadota bacterium | reverse complement strand
GATTTGGCCTCAACGTATTCTTTAAAACTTTTGTGGGCGTCCATGTGGTCGGGAAACAAACCCAAAACTACAGCCACGTTGGGAGAATGCTTCAGAGCTTGAAGTTGAAAACTGGAAAGCTCTAGCACTATGAAAGTGCTCGCAGAATTACGCTGACTTAACGCTGATAGTCGCGGAATTAAATCCAGAGCCGGTTTGCCGATGTTGCCGGCAAGATAAACATCCTTGCCGCTTTTTTTCAAAATCTCGTAAATTAAAGTCGAGGTAGTGCTTTTGCCTTTAGTCCCGGTAATGCCGATGATCAAAGGGCTACTAACACCCGGTGTTGCGGCAACACCGGGTGTTGGCGAATTTAATTCGAAAAAAAGTTCAGTCGCGCTCGAGATTTTCGCGCCAGATTTTTTGGCTAGTTGAATTTCTGGACACGTATAAGGTATGCCGGGGGAGCGAAAGATAACGTCAAATTGGTTTAAACCTTTGAGATAATTTTCATCGAACTTTTGATCCCGAATTTCAACTTCTGATTTTTTAGGGAAATTTTCTTTCTTAGCTTTTAAAATATTAAGTTCTTCTTCTTTTTTTAATAAATCTTCTTTTAAAGTTCTAGCGCAAATTCGAAAATAACCTAATAATTTTAAAGGATCGTTAATTTTAGCATTTTCCAATCTTTCGTTTAAAAAATTTAATAAAGGAGAAGATGAGATAAGTTCTTTTAAGTCTCTTATATAAGCAGAAATTAATAAATCAAAATCTTGTTTTGTTTTTACCTCTAAGCGTGTCTTTGGGGCAACTTTTTTAGTTGTTCTTTTAGATTTAGTTTTATTTTTAATTTCATCTTTTAATTTATCATTCATAAACTTTGCTTATAATTTTAATTTATTTAATCTTTCGCTAAAACTTTGAGCAACATATTTTACAATAGAAATAATTCTTTCATACGGCATACGCTTAGGCCCTAAAATACCTAAACTGCCCACAGGTTCTCCATCTACATTATAAGCAGCGCTTATTAAAGAGCAGCTTTCCATAGGAAGATATTGATTTTCGCTTCCAATAGAAACTTGCAAGCCTTGAGAACTTAAAGATTCGCTTAAAATCTCTGCCACTAATTTTTCATCTTCCAGAACTTCTAAAATCAATTTTAATTTTTTAAGGTCTTTAAATTCAGGCAAATTAAGTAAATTAATTGTTCCATCGTAAAATATCTTTTTTTCCACTTCTTTAAATAAATTTTTAGCTATCTCACTTAATCCATTTAAAATATTTAAATCTATTTTATCGGAAAATTGTCTTAAAAAATTAAAATTAAATATTTCCAAGGATTTTCCCTGGAGACGATCATTTAAAATTTTAGCCATTTTATCTAATTCATAAGGATTGATTTCTGAATCTAAATTAATTACCCGATGAATTATCCCCCCTGTATTAGTAAGCATTATAACTAAAACTGAATGAGGATTTAAAAAAATTAACTTTAAATATTTAAAAATCGTTTTGTTTATTCGGGGTCCTAAAATTAAAGAAGTATAATTAGTTAACTGAGCTAAAATTTTACGGGTATGTTCAATTAAACTTTCCAATTCTAAGGTTTCATCTTGATACTCTTTCTGTATATCTAAAGCCTCAGGCGGAGGTAAAATTCCCTTCTGCAATAAATATTTTACATAAAAACGATAAGCTTCATCTAAAGGGATTCTCCCTGAAGAAGAATGTGGCTGGCCTAAGAATCCTAAACTTTCTAAATATGCCATTTCATTGCGGATAGTAGCGGAACTACAATCTAAATTATGTTTATTTAATAAAGTAGATGAGCCTACCGGTTCGGCAGTATCAATAAATTCTTCGATAAGCGCCAATAATATCTTTTCCTGACGAAAATTTAAAAACATTTCTATATTAACCTAAATAAAATATAAAAATAATAAATTTTAAACTTTTTTATTCTCTTTTAAAAATAAGAAATCCTGCTTATGCTTATAGAAATAACTTTGGAGGGGACGAAAAATTAATTTCTTCTTAGCGTCAAAATTTTTGATTCTTTCCCATTAAGAGTTACTTTAATTTTATGATTTTTAATTACAAGATTATCATCGCCAAGCAAATTATGTAAAACCGCATTATCTTTCAGATTGCTTTCATTTCTAATGGGAATCTCCCTAATTTGAGGCTGATAGGAATTATTGAAAACAACAATTACTTCTTCTTCCCGGTGAAGTCGAGAAAAAGCAAAAACTTTTTCATCCTGCCACATTTCTAAATATTCTCCCTGCCTTAAAGCAGGATGATTTTTTCTAATAAAGGCTAATTTTTTAAAATAAGCTGTCAATTGAGGGTCGTTATTCCACTGCATATCTTTACGATTCTCCGGAGGACGATCGGCAGTTGTGCTTTCTTTTAAGCCTTCCATCCCTGCTTCAGTTCCATAATATAAAGCCGGTATCCTATTAATGGTCATTAAAAAGCATAGCGCCATTTTAAGTTTTTCCCTGCCGTAATAAGAACATTCCGTTAAAAAACGATTCGTGTCGTGATTATCTATAAAAGCCGTTAATAAATCCGGGTTATCATAATAAGAATCTTTATTTAAAGCCTCCGCTAATTCTCTCATATTTCCATCGTGAGCAAAAACATTTATTATAGAAAAATATAAGGGCAAATCAAACATTGAGTCAATTCCTAATCTTTGATATTCCGCAATATCGCGAGGATTTCCGTCAAAATTTTCTCCAATTAAAATAAATTCCGCAGGAGCAAAATCATGGATAGCTTTAGCAAAAACTTTCCAAAACCAAGGCGGAATATGTTTTACGGCATCTAACCTGAAACCATCAATTTTAGTTTGGCTAATCCACCACTTGGCATTTTCAATTAAATAGTCGGCAACTTCCGGATTTTCCTGCGCTAAATCAGGAAGCCCGTACATTTGACAATTCATTACTTCGGTTGGATTATCCCAATTATTAATTTCACAAAAAGGGTGAAAAAAATTCTTTTTTGCAGAATCCTTTGTCCATGGATGCTCCCATGCAGTATGATTTAAAACTAAATCTAAAATTACTTTCATCCCCTTTTGATGAGCTTTTTCTGTTAATTCCTTAAATTTTTCTAAATCTCCTATATGAGGATCAACTTTATAAAAATCAATCGGCCAATAGCCATGATAACCGTCTGTTTCAATTCCTTCCTGACTGATAAATTTAGTTTGGTTTTCTATTGCCGGAGTCAGCCAAATAACGCTAACCCCCAACTCTTTTAAATAATCTAATTTGTTAATAATTCCCTGTAAATCTCCGCCATGATATTTTTTTAAATTGCCGGGATCCAGATCAAAATCATTTTTAGCATCCCCATTTTCAAACCGGTCGGTAAGAATAAAATAAATTACTTCATCCTGCCATTTTTCATTTTTAGAAAAAATATCATAATATTGAGAATTTTTAAATTGATTAATAAATGGATTCGTTAAATTAAGTTTTGGAACAGCCATATTTATTTACCTTTAAAATTAAATATAATTATTTTTTTAAAAAAAGTCTATTAAAAATTTGTTAACTTTTGACAGGATGCGGCGAAAAGATAAATTTATAGAAACCCCTAAATAAAATAATAAGCCTTTTATATTTTAAAAAGGAAATGGCAAGAAGTCCTGAAATTAAATAATTCCATATTCTTTACACTTATTAAGTATCAAGTCTTTATTCTTACAGTTTTCGAGAATAAAATAATTATTTTTTAATGGCTCAATAATCCCAAGTCCCTTGCTTTTTGTTCTC
>JACPDS010000110.1 GCA_016183885.1 Armatimonadota bacterium | reverse complement strand
TAATTTTTTATTTAAAATTGACTCTCATAGCATTTTTTTACTTCTTCTGCGTTCGTTGGCATCCAAATACCGCCTTTTTTATTTATCCCGGCTTGATTTGCAAAATGAGCTATTTTTCTTAAGATTTCCCAATATTCATTTTTATGAAAATATGTGTATAAAATGCTTTCTTGAATAAAATCGCTTTTTTGATAAGATAATTTAACTCTTTCAAAGGCATTTCCATATTCCCTTTTATTAAAATCCAAATCGCGGTATGTTCCAATATAAAATAATTCTTCTTTATCTTGAATATCTTCTTTTTGACTTAATTTTTTTTTTAATAAAAACTTTAATTTATTTGAGAGAATTTTGCGGAAATTTATAATATCGATTTTTTTAAATAAATTTATTAGTTTATTTTCTTCCATGACAGCTAAGTTAAACTATAAGCCGCATCCAGAATAATTTCAAAGCCGCATGCCCTTAAATTTAAAATATAATCTTGATAAGTCCAGTTTTGGCTTTTTTTCCATTGATAACCCGGGCTCCTAAATGTTTTGGTTTCAATTTTAAATTCTTTTAAAATAATTTCTTTAATATATTTCCAATCTTCTTTATTTTCATAATCGCCGTCAGGAGTCATAAAATTTGGAAGATGATATTTTCCATGAGCAAAAATAGAACAAAGACTTTTTTTTATTTGTTTTTTTAGCTCCTCTTTCCATTTTAAGTATTTATTATCTAAAAAATTAATTATTTTAAATTGATTATTTTCTTTATAAGTGTAATTTGGGGTAAAACCGTAACTAATTGGGAAATGATATTTTTGAGATAATTCAGCGGCTTTTTTTAAGTTTGCTAAGGCTTGATCTGGATTATAAATTAGATGTTTTTGATTGAAAATTAAAGCTGGGTTTAAATCATCCGAAGTTATAAATAAAGCGCTTTTTGCTCCGTAAGGATATTTTAACTTATTCAATTTTTTTTGCCATTATTATATAATTTTTCCCCCAATATTTAAAATAAGAATTTTCAAGTTTTTCAAGTTTCTTAAATATATTAAGCAGATTGGGAAATAATCTGGCCAGCCATTCTGAAGCATATAAGTTAAAGATTTTTTTTTCAATTAAAAAACCATTTTTTATTAAAAAAGTATTTAATTTTTTAGGATTATAAGTTTTTTGCGGGAAAGGTTTAATTTCTTTTTTTGATTTTCTTTTTAAAATTTTATATTTAATAAAATTAAAAATATTTTTAGTTAAGAAATTATTTTTAAATAAACGGTAAATCAAAGTTATGATATAATCTAAAACAAAGAAAGGGCTGCTGTTATTAGGAACGGTAATAATTAAAATTCCTTCTTTTTTCAAGAGTTTTCTTATATTTTCTATGAATTTTTGATCATTCTCCAGATATTCTATAAGTCCTATAGCTAAAATTATATCAAATTTATTTTTTGATAAATGATTTAAATTTTCCGCATCTTTAACTTCAAATTGAGATTTTTTTTCTAATTTAATATTTTTAGCTTCTTTTTTAGCTAAATCGATCATTTTTTCCGAAAAATCAATTCCATAAGCAAATTTAACTTTATTATTTTTTAGCAATTCAAAAATAATTTCTCCCGACCCGCAGCCTAAATCAAGTAAATTTTTAAAATCGCCGTCTTTCCATTCCAATGCTCTAGCATTAAAAGATTGTCGTATATTATTTTTTTCCTTCATTTTTTAGATTATATTTCTCTCCTATTAAATTTAATCCCATCCCAAACAGCGTGTGTAAAAGAGTTTTCATAATCTTAAGATCGGCAAATTTTGAAAAGACATATAAATAAAGATTGCCTAATATTTTATAAAGAATATTTTTATTTTCAGCCCAATTTTTTAACTTAATATCCAAAGAGTCAGGGAAAAAAGTTTTAAATTTAATTTTATATTTTGAAAATATTTTTTTATACTCCCAGATAAAATATGTATTTTCATTTAATCCGTGTTTTTTTAAATCCCGGTGTTGTTTATGCGGCCTGAATATTCCCTTAACAGGTTCATTGCATAAAATTATTTTTCCGTCGTCTTTTAATACCCGGACCGCTTCGCTGATAGTTTTATTGATATTATGGTTATGATGAAATGAACTATTGAAGAAAACAATATCAAAAGTTTTTTCTTTAAAGGGAAGATTTGCCATGTTAGCGCATATCCTTTCAAAAAAAATATCTTTATTATTTATATAAATTTCCGCTGTTTTAAGCCCTAAATATTTTTCTTTTATAATATCTATAGCAAATACTTTGCACCCTAAACTTGCAAATTCAGTAGATGTCCAGCATTTTCCCGCTCCTATATCTAAAATGACATAATCTTTATTAATTTTTAATTGTTTTAAGATAAAGCTAAAATTTTGTCCCTGCTTAATAAAATAATCAATAACAAAGCGGCGATTGGTTAATTTTGAAGTTGGTTTTGGGAGAGATAAGATAAAAGCATCGTTATTTTCAGTAAAATAGGGGTCATTTTTAAGGTTATGATTCATTTCATTTAAATAAAAATTCTTTTCTTTTGTAATTTCTGAATCCGGAAGAATTAATTCAATAATACCATCACTAATGGCATATTTTTTATTGCAATTATTACAGGTAATATTACCTTCTTTAATTTCAAAAGAGTTTTCTTTTAAAATAAATAAATTTAATTTATCACTTTTACAATTTGGACATAAGAAGAAATTAAAGTTATTTTGTTTCATTACATAATTTATATTAATTAAGGCAATAAAATTTCCTTTTAATTTATTGCAGGCGCCAAATTTGCAGGGGTTCAATTTATTGAAAGTTGCAAAATCAACCCCCTCACCCTTACCCCGATGCTTCGACCGGGGCAAACGAAGGGAGAGGGCGCCCCCCGATGTACTTGGGGGCGCTATATATAGTATATAAACGCTCCGATGCAACGTCGGAGTAGTTACCCCTTTTTGGACAGCCCTGAAGAATTGACCGCGGAATACTGATAGCTGAAACTGTAAAAAAAGTTAACAATTTATTAATTTACTTTACTTAAATTTAATGTATAAAATAATTAGCAGGATAGAAAACCGCAAAAAAGGAGATAATATTTATGAAAAAAACAAAAAACTATTTAAGCCTTTTAATCTTAATACTTTTCAGCTTGTTCATTTCTTATGGCTGTGGAGGAGCAGGAGGTGGCACTGGAGGAGCAAGTATTCCTGCTCAAGGCTCTATCTCTATAAATTTAGCAGCTAATTATCGTTCCGGAGATTATAATGTTACCGGCACAGTTGGAAGCGAACCAGTAAATTTAGTAGCCCATTATCGCTCAGATACTAATGGTGATTACAACATTAGTGGCACAGTTAGTTCCCGCCCGGTAGATATAGTTGCTAATTATTCTTCCGGTAATTATAAAATTACCGGTTCTGCCGCCCATGGAGCCCCTGTAGATTTATTAGCTAATTATATTTACTATGCTGGCGATTATCAAATTATGGGAACAGTGCGCGGTGAAGCGGTAAATTTATTAGCTAATTATTATTCTTATTATGGCGATTATAAAATTACAGGTACAATAAACGGCAGTTCTATAAGTTTAGCGGCTAAATATAATTATGGCGATTATAATATTACAGGCACAATACCTGAGAGCAGAGAAAATAATCTCCTCAAAGATTATATTTCCTGGTGGCTGCCTGTTCTTGATAGACATAATCATCATAAATAAAATTAACATATTCCGGATTCATTAAAAGCATATTTGTAAGGGGCTGTCCAATAAGTCAAATTTAAAATATTTATATGCTATATATAATATATAAACGCAGACTAAAATCTGAGGCTACCCCTTTTTGGGCAGTTTCCCTACATAAGGAGACAAGTTTTTAAATATTTTCCGGTATAAGAATTTTTATTTTGAGCAATTTCATAAGGCGAGCCCTGAGCTACAATATATCCCCCTTTTTCTCCGCCTTCCGGTCCCAAATCAATGATGTAGTCCGCGCATTTAATTACTTCTAAATTATGCTCGATAATTAAAACAGTATTTCCTGCGTCCACTAAGCGGTTTAAAACATCTAATAATTTAGAAATATCGTGAAAATGCAAGCCGGTGGTAGGTTCATCTAAAATATACAAAGTTTTTCCCGTGGAACGATGAGAAAGTTCCGCAGCTAATTTTACTCTCTGGGCTTCACCTCCCGATAAAGTAGTAGCGGCCTGTCCTAATTTCATATAACCTAAACCAACATCATTTATGGTTTTTAATTTATGTTCGAGCTTAGGAAAATTTTTAAAAAACTCTAAGGCTTCTTGAACGGTTAAATTTAAAACTTCAGCAATATTTTTCCCTTTAAAATGAATTTCTAAAGTCTCCCTGCCGTAACGATTACCCTTGCACGCTTCACAGGGAATATAAACATCCGGCAAAAAATGCATTTCAATTTGTAAAATCCCCTGCCCCTGACAAGCTTCGCATCTTCCTCCTTTTAAATTAAAACTGAATCTTCCCGGTTTATAACCTCGAGTCCGCGCTTCAGGGACTAAAGAAAATAACTCTCGAATAGGATCAAATAAGCCTGTATAAGTAGCGGGATTAGAACGAGGAGTCCTGCCAATCGGACTTTGATCAATAATTATTACTTTATCAATATTTTCATAACCTAAAATTTTTTGATATTTACCAGCCGATGCGACGCTTTTATAAAAATGACGGGCTAAAGCTTTATACAAAACTTCATTTACCAAAGTACTTTTTCCCGAACCAGAAACTCCGGTAACACAAACAAAAATACCTAAAGGAATTTTTACTCTTAGATTTTTTAAATTATTTTCTCCTGCTCCAATAATTTCTAAAAATTTTCCTTGAGGCGCGCGTATTTTCTCGGGAACTTTGATAAAAATTTTTTTACTTAAATATTTTGCCGTAAGCGATTCTTCATAGGCTTTAATTTCATTCGGATGTCC
Source organism: Armatimonadota bacterium (assembly GCA_016183885.1). Lineage (GTDB taxonomy): Bacteria > Vulcanimicrobiota > JACPDS01 > JACPDS01 > JACPDS01 > JACPDS01. The sequence continues at coordinate 3,193 of JACPDS010000110.1, read as the reverse complement.
TTGAGCAACAATTTTTCCCCCCGCTTCTCCTGCGCCCGGCCCAATATCTACCACGTAATCAGCCGATAAAATAGTTTCTTCATCATGTTCAATTACCACTAATGTATTCCCTAAATCTCGAAGCTCTTTTAAAGTATTTAATAAGCGCTTATTGTCTCTTTGATGCAATCCAATGCTTGGTTCATCTAAAACATAAAGCACTCCGACCAATCCTGAACCAATTTGAGTAGCCAAACGAATTCTTTGAGCTTCTCCGCCGGATAAAGTTCTCGCCTCTCGATTTAAAGTTATATAATCTAATCCCACATTAAGCAGAAAATTAAGCCGGGCTTTAATTTCCTTAACGATAATTTCAGCAATTAATAATTCTTTTTGATTTAAAATGATTTTTTTAAAAAAGTCATTTAATTCTTGAATGGTTTTTCGGGTCATTTCGGCAATATTTAAGTTATTTATTTTAACCGCTAAGGATTGGGGCTTCAAACGCGCTCCATGGCAAACTGGACAAGGATGGTCGGACATATATTTTTGAATTTCGTCTCGAACTTGTTCTGATTCAGTTTCTCTAAATTTTCTTTCTAAGGCGGGGATGGCTCCTTCAAAATTAAATTCTCCGGTATTTATTCCATATAAAATAATTTTTTTATTAAAAGCGCTTAAATTTTTAAAAGGTAAATTTAAATTAATTTTATAAATTCTGGAGGCTTTTTCCAATCTTCTCCAGAACCAGGTTTGCGCGGCGCGGTGGCGAAAGTCATAAACCTGCTTCCCCCATGGAATAATCGAGCCATTGGTTATAGATTTATTCTCATCGGGAATAATTAATTTAGGATCGATTTCTAATTTACTTCCAATACCTGTGCACTTTGAACAAGCTCCATAAGGGCTGTTAAATGAAAATAAACGCGGCTGAAGCTCTTCAAAGCTTAAATTGCAGTTTAAGCAGGCTAAGTTTTGATTAAATAAGATTTCCTCGCCTTGAGATCTAAAAATTAAAGCGCTGTTTTCCCCCATTTTTAAGGCTAGTTCTAAAGAATCAGCTAATCTATTTTTAATTTCAGGCTTGATAAATAAGCGGTCAATTACCACTTCAATATTATGTTTTTTATATTTAGCTAAAGAGATTTTTTCTTCTAAAGAAAAAATCTCCCCGTCAATTCTTACTTTAGTATATCCTTTTTGGCAGAGCTCTTGAAAAAGTTTTTGATATTCTCCCTTTCTCCCTCTTACCTGAGGAGACAATATTTGGATAGATGTTCCTTCTTTTAAACTTAAAATTTGATCCACCATTTGGTCGGTAGTTTGAGAAGAAATTATTTTTCCACAATTATGACAATGGGGAATACCAATGCTGGCAAAGAGCAAACGCAGATAATCATAAATTTCTGTAATTGTTCCTACGGTAGAACGCGGATTTTTGCTGATGCCTTTTTGATCAATTGAGATGGAGGGAGACAAGCCTTCAATATAATCAACATCGGGTTTTTCCATTATCCCTAAAAACTGGCGGGCATAACTGGAAAGAGATTCTACATAGCGGCGCTGCCCCTCGGCATAAAGGGTATCAAAAGCTAAAGATGACTTCCCCGAGCCTGAAAGACCTGTAAAGACAATTAATTTATTGCGCGGTAATTTTAAATTTATATTTTTTAAATTATGCTCGCGGGCGCCTTTAATAATTATTTCATCCATAATGAATTGCAAGAAAAAAAGGACATAAAAAAATTGTCCTTTTAAAATAGTAAATTTTAATAAAAATTTATTTTATTTTTCCAGCTAATTTCTTCGTAGGTTGAAAAGAGATAATTTTTTTAGCTTCAATATAAATACTTTCTTTAGTTTTAGGATTAATTCCTTGGCGGGCGGCTCTTTTTTTAATTTCAAAAAATCCAAAACCCGCTAAGGCAACTTTTTCATTCTTAGATAAAGCATCGGAAATATCTTCTAAGATTGAATCAATAATCGTTTTAGCTTTTATTTTGTTTATATTTAAAAATTTAGCTAATTTAGAGGCTAAATCATCCTTATTCATTTAATTTATATCCTTATAAAGTTTAATTTTAAAAATAAAGTCCCATTAAACCAGTTTGTTCTTCTAATTTACGTTTTAATTTAAGTTTTTCAAATTTATAAATTAACATTTCTGTGGCAACATGCACTTTAGCGCTTCTAAAATGACCTCCATAAAGCTTGCCTCCTTTATCGCCAAGAGCTACATGAAGATGAATTATCAATTCTTCTTCTTTAGAATTTATATTAGAACTTATATTTCCCTGACAGGAAACTAATTCCATCGGTCCTTTAAAATTAATCAAAGAATATTTTCCCTTGCCTTTAAAAAAACCCAGCTCAATTTCTTTTAACATTCCAATAGCTCCTAAAATTATAGCCGAATGAATTTTATAAAGTTTTATTATTTCCTTAATAGAAGAAAGAAAATCATCTCCATCTTTTAAACGCAGGGTGATAAAATTATTTTCTTGAGCATTTTGCATTTTTAAATTTATCTCCTCATATTTATTTAAAAATTTCCAGTCAAAATAATTCTTTTTTAAAAAATAGATCTTTCCAAATCAGACATAGCCTGATTATTACATCGGGAGTGCTATTCTGCCAGAGAATATAAAAATCCTGCCTTAAATTTTTTTTAAACTGCTTAAAGTATTGGTCATTGGTTTAGGCGGATAATCATCTTCCCATATAGTGATGTTTTTAGAATAAAATTCTTTATCGTCTAATCGAATTCTAAGGCGATTTTCTTTAATCTCAATAACAGTGGCTATTTTGCCAGCAGGGATAGGCGGCGCATAAAAAGGGTCGTCTGCCGCCATGCAGGAATTTGCTTCTCTTATAAACAAAACTCGATCTCCAATTTTAAAATCCGATAATTTTAAACTCATATTTTTCTTTAATATTTTATATTATATTGCCTTTCATATAATTTTTGGAATTTAATAGCTTCTTCTAAAGCTTTCCTTTGGGTTGAATTAAGTTCTTTATTAGAGTATAAATCTTTTATTGTTAGTTCAATTTGTTCCCAGCTCCAAGACGGCTTATGATAAACTTTTCGAGGCATTCTCCAAGAATTAATTATATCGGAAGCGCTTTCTCTTAATTCACTTAAGCCGGATGCCTGGGCATTCCATTTCAAATGATGCGGAGCGCCGTTATGTTTTTCAATTGCCCACTTAAC
>JACPDS010000109.1 GCA_016183885.1 Armatimonadota bacterium | reverse complement strand
AATGTTTGAATGATTTTATCCCAAGCTGCAATCATACCGATATAAAATAGTTTAATCTATCTTTGATTGCAGCTTGGGATTATAAATCGCTTGCCGTAATAAAGGCATTTTGATTAATAAACTTTTTGCTCAAAATATACCACTGGATTAAACCAAGTTTTTCAGCGGCAGCAGAAAGTTTCCGGTAATCTTGTATTGTACCGGTTTGCTTAACCTCAAAAGCAATCAGTTGATCCTTTAAAATAAAATCAATTTCTGCTCCCCCTCGCTTTTCATAATACTGTATTTTCCCGTATTTTCTAATGTTTTGATAAACAGCATTTTCCAGAACCGCGCCGGGCGTTACCCGGCTTAAATGATTGACCAAACCGGTATCACAGATATAAACTTTTTTTGCGCCCCGGACTGCTCTATCAAAGCCTTTACTGAAAGGTGAAACCAACGAAATAAAATAAGTCGCCTCAAGAAATGAAAGGTATGAATAAACCGTATCTCTTGAAACTCCCACTTCGGAAGCAAGTTTGCTTATATCCAGTTTGGCGCCTATCCGCTCAAGCAGAAGAAGTAGTAAATCACGAAAAGAAGCAAGTTTAGAAAAATCAGCCAGCTTCTCTACCTCTTTTTCAAAATAAGATTTAAAAATATCATTTAGATACTGTTTTTTATTGTCCAGCCTATCAGCCAGTACCACCTGCGGAAACCCGCCGAACTCTAAGTATTCATCATAAAATTTTTTTTCTTTTTCATAAGAGACGGCATTTTTCCCCCGGTCTTTTTCAATAAAATTTTGAGCAAAGTTTTTCTTATACCCTTTAAAAACAAGAAATTCTTCAAAATCTAGAGGGTAAATCTCCAGGACAACCTTCCTTCCGGCTAAGCTCTCTGGAAATAAATTTTTTAAATAAAAACTGCTCGACCCGCTAATAAAAAACTTAACATCATAATGATCATAAAGATATTTAATTGCTTTTACAATTTCAGGCCTGTCTTGAACCTCATCCAGAAATAGGTAAGCTTTTTGTTTATTTGAGATTCCGTAAGATTTGAGGTTCGCCCAGATGTTATTATAGTCAAGTTCTTCAAAAATCCTTTGTTCCAAAGGATTTTCAATATCTAAAAACACCTTGTTGTCATTTTTGATATTTTCAAATATATAGCGTAAAAGAGTAGTCTTCCCCACCCTCCGCATGCCGGTTATTAGAACAATTTCTTTTATATTAAAGTATTTCTCTATTTCTTTTTCCAGTTTTCGAGAATAATACATAACCATAGTCTACATTTCTGTTAACTTTTTGTCAAGCGATACTAGACTAGATTTACATGCCAATAAATTAATTTGCAGCAGGAGTTACCAGTCTTTTAGATGGCGTTTAAGGGGACGGATTCATCGCCTTTATTGAAAAATAACTGCTATTTTTCTTTAGGCGGTTTTTTAGCTTTTTCCAGTTTATATTTAGCATAAGAATTTTGAGGATTAATTTTTAAAGCTTTTTCATAAGCAGAAATAGCCTCGGGATATTTTTTTTCTTTTAAATAAATATCTCCCAATAAAACTGGAGCATAATATCCTTGAGTGAGTCCAAAAGAATCAAGTTCCATAATCTTATTTAAAGCCGTTATAGCCTCGGGATATTTTTCTAAATCATAATAAGAAGAACCAATATAATAATAAGCATCGGGATAATTAGGAGAAATTTCTATAATTTTTTGAAAATAATTTAAAGCTTCTTCGGGTTGTTTTTCATCCACTAATAAAATATTTCCTAGAAGTTCGTTAGCTAAAAGATCATTAGGATTAAGCTGTAAAGCTTTTAAAAAATAACTTTTAGCCCGAGGAATCATCCTTTTTTGAAAATAAAGCAAGCCCATTCCGGTATAAGCCATTGGTAATTTTGAATCAATTTTCAATGCTTGTTTAAATTTTTCCATAGCTTCTCCGTGCATACTGGAATCCGTAAGGCTTCTTGCAAAATAAGCCATTCCCAAGTAAGTTATTCCCAGAGGATCTTCTCCCTTAGCTTCGCTTTGAGCTTCAAACTCATTAGAAATTTTATTTAATTCCCCTTTTTTTACATAACAATCTAAAAGATAACTTACAGCTAAAGTATCATAAGGATTATCTTTTTGAGCTATTTTAAAAGCAGAAATAGCCTCATCCCATTAGCCAGAGAAGTAAATGCGATTAAAATGAAAAATATTATTAAGGTTTTTTTCGTCACTTTCCACCTCGTTTAAAAATTCTCTTTCTAGAAATAAAAAGAAAATCCTTTTTAATTTAAACCGCAAAATTTCCTCCATAAATAAATTACAGTATAAACATACCAGCGGGTTTCCTGATAAGGAGGAATACCCCCATATTTTAAGACTGCTCCATAACCAGCATTATAACTTGCCAGGGCATTTTCAACTTGATTTTGATAAGGAAGGCGCTTAAAGCGATTAAAATTTAATTTTAGAATTCTTACCGTAGCTTGAATATTTTGCAAAGGGTCATAAGGATTGGAAAGATTTAAAGCATTAGCTGTTTCCGGCATTAATTGTCCCAGGCCCTGAGCCCCCGCAGGAGAGGTGGCATAAACTTTAAAAGTTGATTCAATAGCTACCACAGCCATTACCATGCGCGGGTCAAGTTTATATTGCTGACTGTAATAAACAATACTTCTTACAATTAAATCGATATTTTTCAGCGTTAAATTAGGATTAAAATATGAAACTGCCTGCCGATAAGCCTTAAGATAAAGTTCAATTTCTTTTTCGCCGGCAGAATGAACGGATTGAATAGAAATGTTTAAAAATAAAATTAATAATAAAAAATACGCTCTTAAAAATTTCATTATTTTAACAGCATATAAGAAAAATTTCTTTTTTGTCAATAGGTCGTTTAATTTTATGCCGCGGGCTTTAGCTTTTAAAGAAGAATTAATTTTAATAATTTTTAACATTATTTTAACAATTACCACTAGATTATTTTAAATAATTTAAATTAAAATTTAAGAATTAATGTTTTTAAAATTTTTGGAGGTTAATATGTCGTTAAATATTAAAAATACTAATTCAAATTTATCCCGCTGGAATATTTTAGTTTATTTAGCCGCCGATAATAATTTAGAAGAGATGATGGTTAAAAATGTAATTGATTTAGAAGAAGTTGGTTCTAATCAGGATATGAATATTATTGCTCAATTAGACAGAGGAGATTATCCTAGCTCTGTTAGCGATAAATGGCAGGGCTGTAAACGTTTTTTCATTGAAAAAGATCAAGATCGCCAAAGAATCAATTCCCCGGTAATTAAAGATTTTGGCAAAGAAAAAGTAAATATGTCAGATCCTAAGATTCTTAAGGAATTTTTAGTAGAGAGTTTGCAAAATTATCCCGCCCTGCATACTTTTTTAGTTTTAAATAATCACGGAGCAGGATGGCTTGGAGCAATGGAAGATGAAAGCCATGATAACGGCGAAAATTTTATGAAGCTAACGGATATAAAAAAGGCTATTCAAGATGCGGAAAAAATTACCGGCAAAAAAATTGATTTAATCGGATTTGATGCTTGTTTAATGGGGCAAACCGAGGTGGCTTATCAATTAAAAAATCTAGCTAATTATTTTGTGGCATCTCAAGAAACCATTGGAGTTTTAGGCTGGCCGTACATAGGGATTTTATCCAGTCGTTTATTAAAAACGGCTCAAAATATTCTTTCTTCAAAAGCTCCTTTTAATCCAAAAGATTTTGCCAGGAAAGCAGTCGAAGAATCTAAAAAAAATCAAGAGGTTACACCGACAATGTCAGCCCTAGATTTAAGCAAGTTAAATTCTTTAAAAGAAACCGCCAATTTATTTGCCCAAGCCATTTTAGATACAGATACGCATTTAAGCAAATTAAGAGAAGCGGTTAAAAAAAGTATGGGATATGGAGGTTTTAAGCCGTATTCCGATTCTAGAGATTTAATAGGTTTTGCGGAAAATATTTTGGAAGATAAAACTATTACAGATAATAACTTGCGCAAATCCGCTCAAGATTTAATTGAATTAATAAAAAAGGAAGTGCTCATAGCCGAAGAACATAGCCCGGCTTATCAAGGTTCTAACGGGCTTTCAATTTATCTTCCCTTAGATGAAATTAAAAGAGGATATAATGAATTAGATTGGGCGCTTAATACTAAATGGCAGGAAGTTTATAGAAAATTAGCCGGAGAAAATTATAATGAAGAACCAGAACCCTGGAATATTGTCTGGCCTAAACTTAGATAAATTTAAAATAGGAATTTCGGCGTTATTTCTAAATTTTTAATTCTCTTAAAAATTTGGCGCTTTCTTCAGGCATTGATACATTAATAAACATTCCCGAACCCAATTCAAAACCGGCTATTTTAGTAACTTTTGGAACAATAGCTAAATACCAGTGGAAATACTTAACCTCTTTTTGATCAATAGAAGTAGAGCGGATACAATAATTATAATCAGGATCGTCCAGCCCATAATATAATTTAGCCAATGTGTTTTTTAATATGCCGGCTAAACTTTTTATTTCTTCTTGATTAATTTCTCCAAAAGAAGCGCTGTGGCGCTTTGGCAAAATCCAAATATGAAAAGGGGAATAAGCGGCATATGGAATAATCGCTAAAAATTTATCATCTTCTAAAATTAAACGTTCTTGGTCTTTAATTTCTTCTTCAATCATCTGACAAAAAACACATACTCCGTTTTCATCATAATGACGCATAGCTTCTTCAAATCTCTGCCTTACCGAAGCGGGAACAATCGGAGTAGCGATTAATTGAGAATGGGGATGCTCTAAAGATGTGCCGGCAGATTTCCCATGATTTTTAAAAATAATAATCTGGGACAAACGCGAATCTTTTTCTAAATCAAGATAACGCTTTTTATATACTTGAATAATTTCTCTTACATTTTCTTCCTCCATCAAGCCGGTAGTTGAATTATGCGCAGGTGTTTCAATAATTACCTCATGAACTCCCACTCCGTTTATTATCCGCTTAATTCCGGAAGTTTTTCTCTGAGGAATGCCTTCATTAACAAGAGCGGAAAATTTATTGGGAATCACCCGGATTATCCAGGCATTATCTTTTTTTATTTCTAAAATAGCCGGAGGAGTTTTATTTTCATTCCCCGGACAAAAAGGGCAATTTGGCGAAAAATCCGGCTTTTCTTCTTTTTTGGCAAAGTGTTTTTTAAAATCTTCCGGCCTTTTAGCGCGTTCTGTGGCAAAAATAATCCAATCTTTGGTAACAATATTTTGGCGAATTTCCGGCATAATTTCACTCCTAAATATTTTTTAAAAATTAAAATTTAAAACTGCCTCACTTAAAGCATACTCCTATTGTCTTTACTTTCCTTCTTTATAGAGTGATATAAAAATTATGAAAATTAAAGTTTTAAATTTATTTTGTTTAAGATTAAGAGATACTAAAGCTCCTTTAGAAACTAATTGGGGATACGGGGCAAGAGAAAATTTATATAATGAATTAATTTTAAAAGCCCTAAAAGAAAAATGGAATGAATCGGATTCACCCCCTCCTCTTCTTATGAAAGCTGCCGCAGCAATTGAAAGCGGATTTACTGCGGATAAAATTAGTCAAAGCGGATATGTGGGACTGCTTCAAGTGGGAGTAAATGAAGCTAAAGCGCAAGGCTTAAAAATTATTGTACCCTTAGATGCCGGAATTGGAACAATTAAAATTAAAAATAAAGTAATTATGAATCCCTTAGACCAGATTGCTTTTAGAAAAGCGCAGGAAATAGAAAATTCTCCTCCCTCTAAAGAAACTCCCGAATATGCTAAAAAAGTGGCAGAAAGCTATCAAAAATATGGGAAACCGAAAGCGGATCAAGAGTGGTTTTTAACTTTAGGAGCATATAATGGCGGAGGACAAACAGTCCTCAGGGCTATGGCAAAAGCTTATGATTTAGGATTGGATCCTAGAAGCTGGGATAATTTAATTAATCCTCAAAATAATCCTCAAAAATCTCCCCTTTATCAGGCAATTAAAGAAGTTTATCCCGCGGAGAAAGTAAATTTTAAATATAAAGAAATGGCTTATTATCCGATTAAAATTTTTAAACTTTATCGTTCTTAATTATTTAGCCTTAATTATAGAAAAGGAATTTAAGCAGGTTTTCAAAAATAATAAGATATGCCATTTGCCCGCAGAATTTTTTTAATTTTAATTACCTTCTTTTGGCTGGTTATTTTACTTTCTAAATATTTTATTCCAAATAAGATTGAGCAAAATTTTTTTTTACATTCTTTTGATATTACAAAATATCTTTTAAGGGCTTATCTTTTGGATGAAAAATCCGGTCAGAGATTTTTGGAAAAATCAATTGAAATATACGAGGAAAATTTAAAACAAAATTTAAAAGATTATAAATTATATTTAAAACTAGCCATTCTTTACGATAAAGATAAAAATTATCTTTCTTCGGCATCTTATTTTGATAAAAGTTTTGAAATTTCTCAAGATAATTTTATAAAAGAACTTAAAAATTTATATTTAAAGAAAACCCCTCCAAAAGATTTAATTTCTTTTGAAAAAAAATTAAAATTTTATTTAAATGATTTTTATTTAAATCAGAGTTTAATTTATCTTTATAATTATGCTTATTCTCCCTTAAAAGCGCAAAATTTTTTAAGACAAATTAAAAAAGAAGCGCTTTTTTTTATTTTTAAATTAATATTTTTAACAAGTATGCTTGCGCTAATTTTTTTAAGCGGGTTATTTTTTTTAATTTATTTTTTATTTGGCAATTTAAATTCAAAAAAAGTCGGCATCTTAAATTATCCTTCTATGGCGCTTAATCAAGTATGGCTTATTTTTATTTTATGGGATATGATTCATTTAGCCGCCGGTTTATTTTTATACAAACTTTTTCATTTTAAAATTTTTAGCATTATTTTAATTTATTTTAGCTTAAATTGTTTAATTTTAAGTTTAATTTATTTTAATTTAAAGGGCGCTCGAGAAACGGGTTTAAAATATAAATTTAAGCAGCTGGGATTGATTTTTAATTTTAAAAATATTTTATTGGGTATTCAAGGTTATTGTATGGCAATACCGTTAATATTTTTAACGGCTTTAATTAATCAATTAATTTTAAAAAGTTATTCAATTTCTTCAAATCCTATATTTGAATTTCTGCGTTACTCATGGAGCAGTTTAGAAGAATTTTTATTATTTTTTTTAATCAGTTTTTTAGGCCCGTTTTTTGAAGAAATTATTTTTCGCGGATTCCTTTATACTAATTTGCGTAAAGTTTTAGGTTTTAAAACTTCGCTTTTATTAACGGCTTTTATTTTTTCCTTAATCCATGGAGATTTAGGGGCTACGCTCCCGATTTTTATGCTGGGCGCAATTTTAACTTATTTATATGAATATAGCGGCAGTATTGTTCCGGGAATGGTGCTTCATTCTCTTTGGAATACGGGAACTTATTTTGTTTTTACAATTTTATTTAAACAAGGATAATGATTTAGAAAAATAGAAATTTAAATTTTTAACAGGCGCTTGCAAAATTTTGTTATTTTTTAAGAAAATAAGTGGAATGGGTTTGCCCAAAAAGGGGTAGCCGCCCCGATATCTAAATTTAACTTAAAGAATTCAGAAGCCAGAATAATTAAAAAAATAGAAGGGCTGGAGGTTGGATTTATCCCGCCTACGGCAGGATTTATCCGACTTGAATAAAATAATGGTTTTTCAAACGAGGAGGTGAAAATGTCCAGACTTAAAAAAATTGGAATACTTACCGGCGGAGGCGATTGTCCCGGATTAAATGCTGTAATTCGGGCGGCAGTTAAAACCTCTCATTTTCGTTATGGATGGCAGGTGATCGGAGTTGAAGACGGTTTTGATGGCTTAATTAAACCCCATAAAACCAGATTCCTCATCCAAGAAGACGTTGTAGATATTTTATCTAAGGGAGGCACTATTTTAGGAACTACTAATCGAGGTAATCCTTTTAGTTATAAAATATTAAAAAAGGGGAAAATAATTACCTGTGATTATTCTGAGACAGTAATAAAAAAAATGAGAACTTTGGGGATAGATGCTTTAATTATTATTGGCGGCGAAGGGACATTAAAGATTGCTTTAGATTTTTATCGTTTAGGCGTGCCCGTAGTGGGCGTGCCAAAAACTATTGATAATGATTTAGAAGCTACAGAGGTTACCTTTGGTTTTGACTCTGCCATAAATACTGCTATGGAAGCTATTGATAAATTGCGCTCTACCGCAGAAAGTCATCATAGAGTAATGGTTATTGAAGTAATGGGAAGAGATGCCGGATGGATTGCCTTACATGCCGGTATAGCCGGGGGAGCGGATATTATTTTAATTCCCGAAATTTCTTTTGATTTTAATAAAATTCAGCAGAAAATTCGCCAGCGCGGACGGCAAGGCTATAAATATAGTATTGTGGTAGTAGCTGAGGGGGCTTATCCTAAAGGAGGAAAAGTATTCACAATTACCCCCAAAAATCCTCTTGATAATGTGCGCTTAGGAGGTATCGGTTATAAAATAGGAGAAGAAATTAGTAGTTTAACCGGTCATGAAACCAGAGTAACCGTATTGGGTCATCTTCAGCGCGGAGGCTCTCCTACCGCTAATGACCGTAATTTGGGAACGCGTTTTGGAGCGGCCGCAGTGCGCTTAATTTATCAACGGCAATTTGGCAGAATGGTTTGTTTAAAATCCGGCAATATCGAATCAGTCCCTTTAGAAGAGGCTATTCGTCAACTTAAAAATGTTCCCCTAAGTCATGATTTAATTTTAACCGCTAAAGAAATGGGAATAATCTTTGGAGATTAAAAGGGGTAAATTTTATTCTATAGAAATAATAAAATAAAATTTAAAAAGAAAGGCGGGAGAAATAATTTTGAAAAAATTATTATTTATAATCGGGTTATTTTTAATAATAATAGTTTCCCCTCTTTTAGCCCAAGAAAAAGAATTTAGGAAGGCTAATGTAGGCGCTGGTTTTACTATATATTCTTTATCCGGGGGAAATAATAATTATGGCGGCACAATTAATGCTTTTAATTTAAAAGGGGAGCAAAAGTTTTATCAGGGAATATGGGCCGGTTTAAATTATACTTATGGAACAGGGTCGGTTAAATTTAATAATCTTAATTATTCCGACGCGCGCTTAATTAACTTAGATATATACATGAAGATTCCCTTTAATTACGCTGCTGAATCAGAGGCGCAGGAAAAAAATTTGCCTCCTCCTCCGGAACATCCTTTCCATGTTTTCTTTGGATATAAAAATACCAGCCTTTCTTCTAATGATATTGGCGCGGGCAAAGTTAATTGGGAAAATGTTGATGGCATGGGGATAGGAATAGGCACTAATTATAAAATGGAATCAGTCGATATTTATGGATTATTGGCAGTTTATCCAAAAATGAAAGTGGATAATGTAAACGCAAGCGTTCCTCAAACCGCTCAAGCTAGTTCTAAAATTTGGGCTTATCAGGCTGGAGTAAAGGTTCCTTTAAAATGGAATGAAAATGCTTATGTAAATTTAGGTTTTCAGGGAGAAAATCATGTTTATAATAATACAACTTTAGTTTATAGCGGATTATTACTTGGAGTAAGTTTAAAATTTTGATAATTTTTAAATAATTAAGCTTAATTTGTTTCTTTATCCGATTTATCCGGAAATTTGCCTTTTTTCGATTTTTCTTTTATTTATAATATGAACGGCTAAATGAGCGATTTTTTCTGCTGCGTCAGGACGAGCTAAAATTTTTGTTTTTTCTCTCATTTTTTTTAGCCGCTCAGGATGTAAAATTAATTCTTCCACTAATTTAGTTAATTTATTTTCTTTATTTGCCCTTAAAGCCACTCTTTTTGTTAATAAAAATTTTGTATTCCTTAATTCCTGCCCTGGAATTGGTTTAACGATTAACATTGGAAGTTCTGCGCAAAGAGCTTCAGCAATAGTTAATCCCCCGGCTTTTGTTATTAAAAGATCTGCCGAGCGCATATATTCATGAATATTTTCAACATAACCTAGAATTTTTATTTCGCATAAAGATTCTATTTTGTCAGCCAAATCTTCCAGCTTTTTCTTTAATTTATTATTTTTTCCAGCGATAATTACAATGTGCAGGGCTAAATTTATATTTTTTACTAAGCGCATAATTTTTTCTACAGGCCCGATTCCCAATCCCCCTCCCATTACTAAAAGCACAGGCAAGCCTTTATTTAAATTTAACCTATCCTTAAAAATAGAAATAT